>URNY01000116.1 GCA_900549375.1 uncultured Bacteroidales bacterium
TGCTCCCGCCATACTCGGAGGAGAGAGTATCGAGGATCTCACCCATATCCTTCAGCTCGAAGCTGCCAAATCAATCTCCTGAAAGCGGCGTCGCCGGGGGCGCCAGTTCCCGAACGTTATTGTGCTCCCGAACGTTATAATTTGAGATATGCGGGATTATTTGTAATTTTGCATAACACTCTGTCCTCTAACCCGTAATTTAGACAATAAGAATCATCAGATATGTTGAAAGTCAAAGACTTGCACGCATGTGTCGGCGGCAAGGAAATTCTGAAAGGTATCAATCTCGAAGTGCGCCCCGGCGAGGTCCATGCAATCATGGGTCCCAACGGGTCAGGAAAATCCACTCTCTCGATGGTGCTTGCGGGCAACCCGATGTATGAAGTCACGGAGGGGAGCGCGGAGTTCTATGGCAAAGACCTGCTCGCCATGCCTCCGGAGATCCGCAGTCATGAGGGATTGTTCCTCGGATTCCAGTATCCGGTGGAGATTCCGGGCGTGTCGATGGTGAACTTCATGCGCGCGGCAATCAACGCCAAGCGCGAATATTTCCATGAGCCGCCGATGAGCGCCGCGGAATTCCTCAAGATGATGCGCGAGAAGCGGGAGGTGGTGGAACTCGACAACAAACTGGCGTCGCGTTCGGTCAATGAGGGATTCTCCGGCGGCGAGAAGAAGCGCAACGAGATTTTCCAGATGGCAGTTCTCGAGCCGCGCCTGTCGATACTCGACGAGACCGATTCCGGGCTCGACGTGGATGCGCTCAGAATCGTTTCGGAGGGCGTCAACAAGCTCAAGAGCAAGAACAACGCCACAATCGTCATTACGCATTACCAGAGGCTGCTCGACTATCTGAAGCCGGAATTCATCCATGTGCTCTATAAGGGAAGAATCGTGAAATCGGGTGGTCCGGAGCTGGCATTGGAGATTGAGAAACGCGGCTACGACTGGATAAAGGAGGAGGTCGATGGAGGCTATTAAACAATATACGGAACTCTTTAGGGAGCATCGAAAGCTGATCGACGCCAACGGCGCCGGTCCGCTCAACCGGTTGCGGGAACGCGCCTGCGGGGTGCTCCTCGAGAAAGGACTTCCCCCCGAGGGAGCCGACAATTATGAGAACTGCGACCTCGATGCGATGCTCGCGCCCGACTACGGCCTGAACCTTGCAAAGTTAGATATCGACGTGAACCCGAAGGCCACATTCAGATGCGATGTGCCGATAATTAACGGCGCGCCATTCATGATAGTGAACGATTCTTTCGTTGTCGGCTCCGGCGCCGACCTTCCCGCCGGGGTGGAGGCCGGGAGTCTGCGTCGCTTCGCGCTCGATTACCCTGAACTGGTAGAGAAATATTACGGCCAAGCCGCCGACCTGCAGAATCCGATAGTGGCCCTCGACACGATGCTGGCGCAAGACGGCCTCTTCCTCCGCGTGAAGAAGGGCGTGAGACTCGAGCGGCCGCTGCAGCTCATCAATATTCTCGAGAACGGAACCCCGCTGATGGCAGTGCGCCGTCTGCTCGTCGTGATCGAGGATGGCGCTGAGGCGCGTCTGCTTGTCTGCGACCATACGCAGAATCCGGATTGCGATCTGCTCGCATTGGAGACTGTGGAGATTTTCGCCGGAGCGGGCTCCACGTTCGATTACTACAGTCTTGAGGAATCCACCGAGCGCACGCGCCGCATTTCCGCGCTTTATCTGCGTCAGGAGGCCGACAGCCATGTCAGCATCGATGGTCTGACGCTCTTCAACGGCACCACCCGCAATGAATACTATTGCGACTTTGCCGGCGAAAGAGCCGACCTGCATCTCTACGGAATGGGTATCGAGGACGCGCAGCGCCGCGTGTCGACATATTCGCGCATCAACCACGCCGTGCCTCATTGCAAATCCGACGAACTTTTCAAGTTCACGCTCGACGGCGAGGCCCGCGGATCGTTCACCGGCCGCATCTATGTGGCTCCCGGAGCCGTAAAGACCGAGGCCTATCAGTCGAACCGCAATCTCGTGGGAAGCGACACGGCGCAGATGCTCAGCCGCCCCGAACTCGAGATATATAACGACGACGTGAAGTGTTCGCACGGCACGGCCATCGGCCAGCTCGACGCCATGCAGCTCTTCTATATGCGCACGCGCGGCCTCGATGAGCCGACGGCGCGCCTGCTGCTCAAACAGGCTTTCATGGCCGACATCATCGACCGCATAAAGGTGGAGAGCCTCCGCGACCGTCTGCGCATCCTTGCCGAACGCCGCTTTGCCGGCGTGAGCTCGGCCTGTGCCTCATGCCGCCATTGCCCGGAGGCCGAATGATCCCTGAATGATATGGATAGCGAACGTATATTTGAAATAAGAAAGGAATTCCCGATTCTCGACCGTAAGGTGGAGAACCGCCCCCTCATATACCTCGATAACACGGCGACTTCGCAGACCCCGGAGAGGGTGGTGAACCGTATCGCCGGTCTCTATGAGCATACCAAGGCCAACGTTCACCGCGGCGTCCATACACTCTCGCAGGAGGCCACCGACCTCCAGGAGCGGACGCGCAGACGCGTGGCCTCTTTCATCAATGCCTCCTCGACGGAGGAGGTGATCTTCACGCGGGGCACGACCGAGGCCATAAATCTTGTGGCCGCTTCGTTCGGCGACCGTTTCCGCGACGGCGACGAGATCATCCTCACCGTGATGGAGCATCACGCCAACATCGTTCCCTGGCAGTTGCTTCAGCACCATAAGAGGCTGAAGCTGCGCGTCGTCGACATCGATGAAACCGGGCAGCTCGACCTCGACGCCTACCGCTCGATGTTCAATGCGCATACGGCTATGGTGGCCGTGGCCCATGTCAGCAATGTGCTCGGCACGGTGAACCCGGTCAAAGAGATGATAGCCGAGGCCCATTCACACGGTGTGCCCGTGCTTATCGACGGTGCCCAGGCGTCGCCCCATCTGCATATCGACGTGCAGGATCTCGACTGCGATTTCTACGTTTTTTCATCGCATAAGATGTATGGACCGACAGGCGTAGGAGTGCTTTACGGACGCCGCTCGCTCCTCGAATCGATGCCTCCTTATCAGGGTGGCGGGGAGATGATAAAGCATGTGAGCTTCGAAAAAACAACATTCGCCGACCTCCCCTTCAAGTTCGAGGCCGGAACTCCCGACTTTATCGACATCGCCGCGTTCGACAGTGCTCTCGATTTTATCGATTCGACGGGTCTTGACTTCATCCGCCGGCATGAGGAGGAGCTTTTGGAATACACCACCCCCCGTCTGCTCGAAATACCGGGGCTGACGATCTATGGCACGGCGCCCGGTAAATCGGCCGTGATATCCTTCAATGTGGAGGGCATTCATAACTACGATCTCGGACTTCTGCTCGACAAGCTCGGCGTGGCGGTGCGCACGGGTCATCACTGTGCCCAGCCGCTTATGGAGCGTCTCGGAGTGCCGGGCACAGTCCGCGCATCGTTCGCTGTCTACAACACGCAGGAGGAGGCCGAGGCATTCGTGGCCGCCGTGCGCCGCGTTGTCGCCATGTTTTGATAGCTTCTGAAGCAAAAAATCGAGCCGCCTGCGGGATTCCGCGGGCGGCTCGGTTTTTATTATGCGATTGGAGGTCTTACTTCCTATTTTTCTTTTTGGGATCATCCTCATCGGCGAAACGGTTCGGGAATGAGAAATGTCGTCGCGGACGGCTCAGAGCCACCACCACGAGCACCACGCCGAGCACTATGAAAGGGATGCTCAGAAGCTGCCCCATGTTTATGCCATAGCGGGCAATCATCTCATATTCCGAGCTTACCTGAACGTTCTTGATATATTCGATCAGGAAGCGGGGAAGGAAGATGCCGATGAAGAAGACGCCCGTGATGAGCCAGGGACGTTCTTCGGCGTTCTTTTTCCAATACATCCACATCAGCAGTCCGAAGAGCGCGAAATAGCAGAGGGCTTCGTAGATCTGCGTGGGATGGGCAGGAACGGTCTCGCCGTTGCGGAGGAACACGAATCCCCAGGGGAGGTCGGTGGGTCCGCCATAGATCTCGCTGTTCATCAGATTGCCGAGGCGGATCAGTCCCCCGACGAGGGCGATTGCCACCACAATCTTGTCGAACACCCAGGAGGCCGGTTTCTTCGACACGAACCATGAGAAGAGGAAGAGCGCGATGATGTTGGCGATTGTGCCGCCATGGCTCGCGAGACCCCCTTCCCATATTTTGAAGATGTCGCCGGGATGTTTCGAGTAGTAGGGCCATTCGTAGAAGAACACATGCCCGAGGCGGGAGCCGACGAGCGTGGCCACCACAACATACATCAGCAGTATGCCGAGCCATTTCTCGGGAGCGCCCTCATGCCGGAACATCCGGGCCACTATCCAGTAGCCGACGGTGAAGCCGACGGCAAAGGCCAGTCCGTACCATCTCACGGCCAAAGGGCCGAAAGAGAGGACCACGGGGTCGGCGTTCCAATAGATGAAATCAAGCATCCGGGATTATTTTTTCGGAAAATACGAAGTGTTATTTATCGGAAACGAGTGCGGCTGTATCCTCGGCAATCATCATCTCCTCGTCGGTGGGGATCACGACCACATGCACTTTGGAATCCTTGCCGGAGATCTCTATCTCCTCGCCGCGCACCTTGTTGGCCTCGGCGTTGAAGGTTATTCCCATGAAGGCGAGCTTGCGGCAGATGGCCTCGCGGGTGGCGGTCTGGTTCTCGCCGACGCCGCCGGTGAACACGATCACGTCGACGCCACCGAGCACTGCGGCGTAGGCGCCGATATATTTGAGGATGCGGTATTCATACATGTCCATGGCGAGGCGTGCGCGCTCGTTGCCGGCGGCAATGCCGGCCTCGATGTCGCGCATATCGTTGGAGATGCCCGAAACGCCGAGTACACCGCTCTCCTTATTGATAACTTTCTGAAGACCTGCGGCGTCGAGTCCGCGGCATTGCATGAGATATACGAGAGCGCCGGGGTCTACGTCGCCCACGCGGGTGCCCATCATCAGACCCTCGGTCGGCGTCAGGCCCATCGAGGTGTCAACGCTCTTGCCGTCTTCAATGGCCGTGATGCTGGCGCCGTTGCCGATATGGCAGGTGATGATGCGCTGTTTATCATAAGGGAGGCCGAGGAACTCGCAGGCGCGGCGCGAAACGTAGCGGTGGCTGGTTCCGTGGAAGCCGTAGCGGCGCACGCCATACTGCTCATAGTCTGAGTAGGGAAGGGCATACATATAGGCCTTCGCCGGCATTGTCTGATGGAAGGCGGTGTCGAATACCGCAACCTGGGGAACGCCCGGCATGATGTCGCTCACGGCCTCGATACCGGTCACGTTGGCCGGGTTGTGGAGCGGTGCCACAGGATAGCATTCCTTCACTTTCTCGATAACCTCGGGAGTGATCACCACCGATTTGTTGAAATATTCCATGCCGTGCACCACGCGGTGACCTACGGCGCCGATCTCGTCGAAGCTTGCGATGACGCCTTTCTGCGGGTCGGTGAGCACGTTGAGCACCTGCTTCACGGCCTCCTTATGGTCGGGCATGTTCACCACGATGGTCTCCTTTGAGCCGTCGGGGAGCTTGAATTTGAGGAAGGAATCGGGAAGGCCGATTTTCTCCACACCGCCCTCGGCAAGCACTTTCTTGTCGGAGCTTTCGATAAGTTTATATTTCACGCTGCTGCTTCCGCAGTTGAGAACGAGTATTTTCATCGATTATATTCTTATTAATTCGGTTATTCCGGAGGGGTCAGAGATTCTTGTCGCCGATGGCCTGGTTGCAGGTCACGATGATTGTGTTCACGATATCGTCGACCGTAGCGCCGCGCGAAAGGTCGTTGACGGGAGCGGCGAGACCCTGGAGAATCGGGCCGACGGCACCGGCGCCGGCGAGACGCTGCACGAGTTTATAGGCGATGTTGCCCACTTCAAGCGAGGGGAAGACGAGGGTGTTGGCATGTCCGGCCACTTCGCTGCCGGGAGCCTTCATGCTGCCGATGGCCGGCACGATGGCGGCGTCGCTCTGAAGTTCGCCGTCGATTTTGAGCGTCGGATCGAGCTGATGCGCGAGGGCTGTGGCTTCGGTCACTTTGTCGACGCGCTCATGCGAGGCGCTTCCCTTCGTGGAGAAGCTGCACATGGCAACCACCGGGTCGAGACCCGCGATATCTTTCGTGGTCTTGGCCGTGGCGATGGCGATCTCTGCAAGCTCCTTGGCCGTGGGGTCGGGCACTACTGCGCAGTCTGCGAACACAAGCATGTGGTCTTCTCCGAAAGGACAGTTCTCGGGCAGAAGCATGATGAAGGCTCCTGAAACCACCGAGATGCCAGGTTTGGTCTTGAGCACCTGGAAGGCGGCGCGGAGCACATGGGATGTGGGGCTCAGAGCGCCGGCAACCATGGCATCGGCGTCGCCGCGCTTGATGAGCAGGCAACCGAGATAAAGTGGGTTGAGCACAACCTCGCGGGCCTGGTCGAGCGTCACGCCCTTGCTCTTGCGGAGCTGCGCGAAGAGTTCGGCGTAAGGCTCTGTCACGGTGATGTCCTCGGGGTTGAGGAATGCTGCTTTCTCGATATGGGGGAGACCTAACTCGAAGGCCTTGGCGAGCACTTCGTCGCGTTTGCCGATGAATGTGACATCGGCGATGCCGGCGGCGATCACGCGGTCGGCAGCCTGGAGGGTCCTGGGTTCAAGCGATTCGGGGAGAACCAGACGCTGCCGGTTTTCCTGAGCTTTTTTGGTAAGTCTTTCGAAAAGAGTCATGACTATGATCTGTTTTTGATGATATACTGCAAAGTTACAAAGAATTTCGTTATGGGGAGGGGCGCGAGATGGATTTTTTTGCGAGAAAATTAGTAACTTTACACCCGCAAATCCATGAGGCCCGGCGGCCTTCTACCGCATGAGAATCTTCAAGAGACTTTATCTCTTCATACTCAAGAGCTTTTTACCTCTGTTCGCGATGACTTTCTTCATCGTGCTCTTTATCGTGCTCATGCAGTTCCTATGGAAGAACATCAACGATCTTGTCGGCAAAGGTCTTGAGTTCTCTGTACTCGCCGAGCTCTTCTTCTATGTCTCGGTTACTCTTGTGCCTATGGCTCTGCCGCTTGCCATCCTTCTGGCGAGCCTCATGACATTCGGCAATCTCGGCGAGAAGTCGGAGCTGACGGCCATCAAGGCCTCGGGCATCTCCCTGCTGAAGGTGATGCGGCCGCTCATCGTGCTCGTGGGCATGATCGCCATCGGCGCGTTCTTCTTCCAGAACGACGTCATACCCAAGGCGCAGGTGAAGATGTGGACGCTGCTCTTCTCCGTGAAGCAGAAATCGCCCGAAGTCGAGATCCCCGAGGGTGCGTTCTACGACCAGATACCCGGTTATAGCCTCTACGTGAAGAGCAAGAACAAGGAGACCGGCATCCTTCACGACGTGATAATCTACGACATAAGCCGCGGCGGCGACAATTCCACGATATTGTTGGCCGACTCGGCGCGCCTCTCGTTCACCAAAGACAGCAAATATCTCTACCTGCATCTCGTCAACGGGGAGCAGTTCGAGAACCTGCGCGAGCAGAGGGCGCTCGACCGCAACGTCCCCTTCCGTCGCGAATCCTTCTTCGACAAAGAGGTGCTGATTCCCTTCGATGCCAACTTCAACCGCCTTGACGAAGGGGGAATGCGAAAGCAGTATGTCGGCAAGAATATGTCGGAACTGAAAGCCACTATCGATTCGCTGACTGTAAGAGTGGATTCGGTAGGGGCTGTTTTTGCCTCCGACCTGCGCACCACCGCTTTCCCGGGCGTGATGCGCGCCGACTATTTCACGGCGAAAGAGGAGGAGAAGAAAGATCAGAAACCGGAGTTGGCCATGAATCTCGATTCGCTTCTCAACGCTTTGTCGCCTTCCGAGCAGGGCGATATCTATACCCAGGCCCTGAGTCTCAACAAGGCGCGCGCCGGAGAACTGGAATTCCGAGCCATAACAATTGCCGATGAAAAAAAGAATATCCGGCGTCATGAGATCGAGCTTATCAAGAAGTTCACGCTGTCGGTGGCGTGTGTTATCTTTTTCTTTATAGGTGCTCCGTTGGGCGCCATTATCCGCAAGGGCGGACTCGGTATGCCGCTCGTGATTTCGGTGCTCCTATTCCTGTTTTATTATGTTATCGATAACACGGGCTACAAGATGGCCCGCGAGGGGAGAATACCCGTCTGGATAGGCATGTGGCTCTCTACGGCTGTGTTGCTGCCGCTCGGCATTTTCGTGACCTACAAGGCGATGAACGACTCCGCGGTGTTCAACAAAGATCTCTATCTGAATCTTATAAAACGCTGGCTCGGCTTGCGGGAGTCGCGTCATGTACCGCTCAAAGAGGTAATCATCAACGAGGTGGACTATCGCAAAGCCGAGAGGATGCTTGCACGCCTCTATGCGGCGAGCGAATCATGGCTGAAACTCTACGGTGGCCGCATGTCATATTTCCGATATTGGGATGAAGGCTATCCCTTTGCGCCTATCGAGAGGATAGGCAATATGGCCGATGAGGTAGTGAACTACCTCTCGGATACGCGCGACCTCAAAGTTAATTCGAAACTTGAACTGTTCTCTGTCATCAAGCCCCTCTGGATCGACCATCCCACGTCGCGCCCCTGGCTGCGCACAACGCTCAAATGGTTCTTCCCTGCCGGCCTTATTATCTGGTTGCTGAGCCTCCCCTACGGCCGCCGCCTCCGCGCCG
>URNY01000117.1 GCA_900549375.1 uncultured Bacteroidales bacterium
AGGCCTCGGGCGACCTCCACGCATCGAATCTTATCAAATCATTGAAACAGCGCGACGCCGACGCCGACATCCGCTTTTTCGGCGGCGACCTTATGGCCAAAGAGGTGCGTCGGAACCCCGATCTCCATTACGACCGTATGAACGTGATGGGATTCAGCGAGGTGCTTCGCAAACTGCCCGACATTTTCCGCAATTTCCGTCTCGCGAAGAAACTCCTCCGTTCTTTCCGCCCGGATGCGGTTATACTCGTCGACTATCCCGGATTCAATCTTAAGCTGGCCAAGGTGGCCCACAAAATGGGTATTCCGGTGCATTATTTCATATCGCCCAAGGTGTGGGCCTGGAAGGAATACCGCGTGCGCAAGATAAAGAAATATGTCGACCGCCTCTATTCCATCCTCCCTTTTGAGGTGAGCTTCTATAAGCGCCATAACTATAACGTGACCTATGTCGGCAACCCTTCGGTGCAGGAGATAGCCTGGAGCATCGGGCATATCCCGCCCCGCAAGCATTTTCTGGAGCGTCAGGGTATTGTGGACCAGCGTCCGATCATCGCCCTGCTTCCCGGCTCTCGCAAGGGGGAGATACGCAACAATCTGCCGCTGATGATAGCCGCCGTGAAGCGCTTCCCGGAATTCCAGTACGTGGTTGGGGCCGCCCCGGCCGTTCCCGAAAAATTCTATCGCGAGATAGCGCAGGATCCGGGGCTGAAGGTGGTATTCGGCTGCACCCACACCCTTCTGAAATATTCGCAGGCCGCCGTGGTCACTTCCGGCACGGCCACTCTCGAGACCGCTCTGATCGGCACGCCGCAGGTTGTGGTCTATCGCGCCAACGGCATGAAGATCTCCTACAAGATAATGGAGAAACTGCTCAAGGTGAGATATGTCTCGCTGCCCAACCTGATTGTCAACAACAGTATCGTGCCCGAACTGTTGGTGCATAACTGCACCAAGGAGGCGATAGCCCGCGAGCTCTCGCCGCTGCTCCAGCCTTCGCCGCGCCGCGACTGGCAGCTGTCGGGCTATAAGGCGATGCAGCGCAAACTCGGCAACTCCGTAGCCTCCGAATATGCCGCCGAACTTATCGCCGATTCGTTAGGCATCCATGACCCTTCCGAGCATCCCGAAGAGGGCGCCGTAGAAAAAAAGCGGCGTCCCGAAGGACGCCGCCGTAATCGTCAGAATCAGAATAAGGCTCAGAGCGATACCGACAGACGCAACGGAGCGCCCGTGAAATCGCAGTCCACCGACAAAAGCCGCGAAGCGGCGTCGTAGCGCCATTTCCCGCCCTTCACCGCGCGCGGACGCGCCGTGACGGGAATCTCAAGCGTAAGATGCGTGGCCGCGGGCATTCCCCGGTAGGAACCCTCCGAGGTTATCTCTATATTGATTTCACCATTTCTCTTTTCGCCTGAGAAGGTGAGCAATCTGTATTCCCCCTTTTCGAGCGACTCGGGCGATCGCCTGTCGTCCTCGAAGAGTGTATAGGAGGTTTTCTCTGTCGACGGGAAATATTTCACCGTCAGATATGCCGGGTCGTATTCGCCGGTGTTCCCTATCGGGCGAATATATTGCGGGATGAAGCTTCCCTCCTTCACAAAGAGCGGGAGCTTGTCGAGCGGTGCGGCTACGGTGGCGGTAGTTCCCCCTTTATAGGAAAGGCGCGGGTTGAACCAGTCGATCCAGCGTCCCTCGGGGAAAAGCACCTTGCGCGAGCGTGCCCCGGCTTTCATCACCGGCGCCACAAGCACCTCGTCGCCCCAGAGATATTCATCCTCCACATCGGCAAATTTCTCATCCCGGTTTTTGTCGCCGAAATTGAGCGGACGTGCGAGCGGAAGTCCCTTGGCGGCATTCTGCCATGCCAGCGTGTAGTTGTAGGGAAGCCACTCATAGCGCATCTTTATATAGCGGAGGGTGGTTTTCTGATGCTGAGGATAATGGTAAGGCTCCGGCTTGAACTGGGCATGGGTGCGCAGCACGGGCGTGAAAGCCCCCATCTCGAGCCAGCGTACGTAGAGCTCCGGATCGTAGGGGTGCGCCGGATCCACGGCGAATCCTCCGATGTCGGAGCTCATGTATCCGAGGCCCGAAAGACCCGAGTTGAGCATCAGGTTCACCTGCGGCTGCAGGCCGCCCCATGAACGCGACACGTCGGTGGTCCATGGGAACACAGAATAGCGCTGCAGACCGGCTGTGCCGCCGCGCATCAGCAGCACGGGGCGCATCTCCGGGAAATCGCGGCGCAACCCTTCGTAGATGAGCCGCGACCACTCGTTGCCGTAGACGTTGTGATATTGCGAGGCGGTCTCGCCGTTGGCATGGACAATCGAAAGGGGATGCACCTCCGGTTCGCCCAGATCGCCCCACCATCCCGCCAGACCTTCGGCCGTGAGGGGCTTCAGACGGTTCCATAGCCAGCGGCGCGTATCGGGATTGGAGATGTCGAACATACCGGCGTCGCCCACCCATGTCGTCACGTCGTGGGTCTTCCCCTCCGCGTCTTTGGTGAGCATACCTCCGGCATCAAGGATGTTGTAGTTGTCAATGGCCCCTTTCTTGTTGATATAAGGCTGTGAGATGAGAATGGTGTTCACTCCCATGCCGCGGAGCGAATCGAGCATGAGGCGATGGTCAGGAAACTGCGCGGGGTCCCATGCGAGACGCCCCATGTCGGTTTCCTTGCCATACCAGTAGAGGTCGAAGACAATGCCGTCGAGCGGATAACCGCGACGCTTCAGCGAGTCGACGGCTCCGAGGGCCTCCTGCTGGTTGTGATAGCCGTATTTCGAGGTGATGTAGCCCAATGTCCAGAAAGGAGGAAGGTTCTGGCGTCCCGTCAGGGCGGTGTATCCTTCCGTCACGCCGGCCAATGTGCCCTCGCCGTTGATGAAATAATAAGAGAGCGGTTTTGGGGTTTCGGAGCAGTAGACTATCGTGTCGCCAAGCACGAGCTCTGAGGCGTTGTAGTCGTCGAAGAGCACGCCGTAACCGCGATCGGACGCGAAATAGGGCACGGTGATACCCATCTGCGAAATACGCGGATCTCCGGCTGTATAGCCGTAGTTCTGGCGGTTGAACATCACGAGCGTGTCGCCGTTGAGACGCAACGAATGGCCACGTTCGCCGGCGCCGTAGAAATTCTGCCGGGCGCCGTTGAGAAAGCTTATCCGCTTGCGCTCCGCGCTGTTGTCGACGCCCGAAGCTTCCGTGAGCAGTGTGTCGCCGGCGGCGCCGGTGAATGTCACCTTTCCGCTGTGCCGGTCGATTCTTACGGTGGCGCTCTCCGAGACAAGCGTCAGCTCGTCGGGGGTGAGGAAGCTGACGGCGGCATCCGGCTGCGAAGGGAGCACGGTCGACTGCGAGCGCGGAATCTCCAGTTTCGGAGTTCCGGCAGGCACGGTCGTGACGCGGAAGATATCGCCGCTGACAGGAGTCACGGCCACGGTGGCCCCTTCGGTGCGGACGAGATAAGTGTCGCCCTCGCGGCTCACGCTCCCCGCCGGGCGGAGAGTCACCGCAGTCGCGGCGCCGGCCGCCACAAGAGCCGCCGACATCGCCGCAATATTTCTGAGTCTCATATTCAGATAGTTCAGGTGGTTTCGGAGAATATCAGTCCTCTGCCGGGAATTCTATATCCTCGTTTTCGATCACGTGCCAGGGGAGCCCGGAGGCGGCGAGCTTCTCGAGGAACGGATCGGGATCGAATTCCTCCACGTTGTGCACGCCCGGTTTCACCCATTTGCCCGTAAGGAACATATAGGCGCCTACCATTGCCGGTACGCCGGTGGTGTAGCTCACGGCCTGTGCTCCGGTTTCCTTATAGGCTTCCTGATGCGAGCAGTTGTTGTAGATATAATATGTCGATTCGTTCCCCTGCTTGTCGAGACCGCGGATGCGGCATCCGATGGAGGTCTCACCCGTGTAGTTCTCTCCGAGGGAGCCCGGATCGGGAAGCACGGCTTTGAGGAACTGTATCGGCACGATCTCCTGACCGTTATACATCACCGGGTCGATGCGGGCCATGCCTATATCCTGGATCACTCGCAGATGGGTGAGGTATTCCTGGCCGAACGTCATCCAGAAGCGGGCGCGGCGGATGGTCGGGAAGTTCTGCACGAGCGATTCCAGCTCCTCATGATAGAGCAGATACGACTCGCGTTCGCCGATGTTGGGATAGCTCAGCGGCTTGTGGATTTCGAGGTTTTCGGTCTCCACCCATTTTCCGTCTTTCCAGTATTTCCCTTTCTGGGTGATTTCGCGGATGTTTATTTCCGGGTTGAAGTTTGTGGCGAAAGCCTTGCCGTGGTTTCCGGCGTTGCAGTCGACGATGTCGAGATAGCGCATCTCCGAGAAATGATGTTTCGCGGCGTAAGCCACGAACACGGCCGACACTCCCGGGTCGAAGCCGCAGCCGAGGATTGCCGTGAGTCCGGCCTTCTCGAAGCGCTCGCGGTAGGCCCACTGCCATGAATATTCGAAATGAGCCTCATCCTTGGGCTCGTAGTTGGCTGTGTCGAGATAGTTGACGCCGCATTTCAGACAGGCCTCCATGATTGTGAGGTCCTGATAGGGGAGGGCCACATTGATGCAGATGTCGGGGCGGTGGCGCTCAAAGAGCTGCGTGAGTTCCTCCACCGAGTCGGCATCTACGCGGTCGGTGATTATACCGCCGCCGATTTCGGCGGCAATCTTGTCGCATTTGGATTTTGTGCGAGAGGCGAGCACGATCTCGGTGAACACGTCACGGTTCTGGGCGCACTTGTGGGCCACGACTGTTCCTACGCCGCCGGCGCCGATTATAAGGACTTTTCCCATTTCTTGTAACTTATGATATGTTTCTTGTTCTGCAAATATAACAATAATTGCCGATAATCTCCCGTTTTTGTGGCGAAATGGAGCCGGTGAACGCACCGACATTATGAAATTTAATATAAATTTGCAATATGAAGATAAAGATTGAGGATATAGAGGGGCTCCCGGAGGCGGCCGCGCGGTTTGCGGAGGCTATGGGGAGCTCGCGCCATTTCGCTTTCCACGCGCCGATGGGGGCGGGTAAAACCACCTTCATCTCGGCGCTTTGCCGACGCCTCGGGGCTGTCGATGAAGTGTCGAGCCCGACGTTCAGCATCGTCAACGAATATGCCGTCGACGGCGCCCTTCCCGTTTATCATTTTGATTTCTACCGCATCGAGACTCCCGAAGAGGCGATGGATATGGGGCTTCCCGATTATTGGGATTCCGGATCTGTCTGCCTGATGGAATGGCCTGAGAATGTGGCTGATTTCCTCCCCGATGACACGGTGGATGTGGAGATAGCGGTTCTGCCCGACGGAAGCCGTGAGATTACAATGCCCGGTTGATGAATAACTTATAGATCATGAAGATAATCTGGATCGATGAATGCGGCTCCACCAACAGCGAGATATCCTCGTATCCCGCGGAGGAGGAACCGCTGATACTCGCAACGCGCCGCCAGACGGCGGGGCGCGGCCAGAAAGGAAACGTCTGGGAATCGGAGCCGGGTAAGAATCTGACTTTCTCGGCTATGTGGCGGCCGGGCGAATTTCCGGCGCGCCGGCAGTTCGCGCTCAGCGAGGCCGTGGCTCTCGCCGTGGCCGATTTTCTGAAAAGCCTCGGCATCGAAGCCTCCGTGAAATGGCCCAACGATATCTATGCGGGCAACTATAAGATCTGCGGCATATTGATAGAGCATGCCGTCACCGGTCCGTTCGTGACGCGCACCATAGCCGGCATCGGCATCAACCTGAATCAGCGGCGTTTCCTGAGCGATGCCCCCAACCCCGTGTCGTGCGTGACGCTCACCGGGCGCGAGGAGGAACCTGAAAACGCTTTGAGGCAATTTGCGGCCGCTCTCGAGGCGCGCCTCGTTCAGACCGCCGACGAGGCGTCGCGCACTGCCCTTCATGAGGAATTCAAACGTCGCATGTGGCGCTTCGACAGCTCGGCACATCCTTTCCGTGATGTTGCGCGCGGCGAGATTTATCAAGGCATGATACGCGATGTGCTCCCCACGGGAATGATTCTCGTGGAGGATCCCGCCGGCTCGATTCGTGAATACGCATTCAAGGAAGTGGAGTTTTTACTGAAAAATCACTAAATTTGCACCGATGGAGACAACCGAAGATAAAAAAGAGAAAAAAGGGATGGCCTCCCGGCTGCTTGGCTATGCCGTGCGCTGGCTGCTTCCGCTGGCACTGACCATCCTGCTGGTCAGCTATATGTTCCGCAAAGTGAATTTTGCAGACATGTGGGAAATAATGCGCCACGGAGTCGACTATGGATGGATTCTTTGCGCCATGGCTATAAGTGTATTCTCGCATATCTTCCGGGCGATACGCTGGCGCATACAGTTGCGGAGCCTCGGCATCGGCACTCCCCTCGGGGCACTGTGCTGTTCTATCTTCGGCTGTTATGCCCTCAATCTGATATTCCCGCGTCTCGGAGAGGTGTGGCGCTGCACCTATGTCTCTCGCCGCGAGCATGCGGCGTTCACCACGGTGTTCGGCTCGATGGTGGCCGACCGACTTTCCGACACGCTCTGCGTGCTGGTCCTCACGGTGCTCGCCTTTATCGTGGCCGCTCCCGCCATCAACGCTTTCCTCACCAAATATCCCGTGGGACAGGGCCTCATCGCCACAGCTTCCTCGCCATGGTTCTGGATAGCCGTTGTCGGCGGTTGCCTGCTGATATGGGCGATATTCCATTTCGGAGGTTCCTACGGCCCTGTGAAGAAGATCAAGAACTGGGGAGCCGACACATGGAAAGGATTCGCGGTGGTGACAAAGATGAATGGTAAATGGCAGTTCCTGCTTCTTACCATAGCCATCTGGGTATGCTATTACGTGCAGCTGTATGTGGCCTTCTTCGCCTTCCCCTTCACCCGCGAGCTTTGCGCCGCCGACGGCACGGCTTTCGGACTCATTCCCTGTCTGGTGGCTTTCGTGCTCAGCTCGATAGGCATGGCCGTTCCCTCCAACGGAGGACTCGGCCCCTGGAACATCGCCGTGATGTTCGGACTGGCGATCTACGGCATCAGCGCCCCCGACGGCACGGCGTTCTCCATGCTGCAATGGTCGGGACAGACAGTGATGCTCATATTGCTCGGCATATATACAATGGTTTATATCTCCATCGACGGTCGCCGGCATTCCGCCGCGAAAGCAATGCGCTCAGGCGGAGAAGAAAAAAGCAAGCAAGAGAGTTTAGAGAGGTAAGAGAGATTTATGAAACTTGAAGACGACAGCAAAGACTATTTCGACGGGCCCGACCTGCCGGAGCAGAAGAAGGAACCGAAACCGCCCGTCTATACGCCCGACGATCCACGCTACTGGGAGCAGGATGAATCCGAGTTCGAGCATCTGCGCCCGGGGCGGCGGTATATGCTGTGGGTCTGGGTTGCGGCCGCCGGCGTGGCTCTCGGCCTGATTCTGACCGTCTATTTCAGATGGTTCTCTCCTTATGTGGAGGGCGCCACGCAATATGGCTATGTGGAGAGTCTCGAACGACGAGGCACGATTTTCGACACTTATGAAGGCGTTCTACTCCCTTACAAGGACCTTATGGACACTACGCGCAGCTATGGCGGCGACTTCGTGTTCACCTGCGCCGACGGCGATGTGGCTGTGAAACTGCGCCGTATGCAATATGCCAATCTGCCCGTGAGGGTTGTCTACCGCCGCTATCATGCCACGCTCCCCTGGCGCGGCGACAGCCGGATAATCGTGGAGCGCGTCGACTCCGTCGACCCCTCGCGCATCCTCCCTCCGGAATTCACGCCTGAAACCATGCGTAGAAGATAGCGAATTGATAATTGATATCTGTTAGAGGGGGATACTATGAAACGGAAAATTGCAACGGTTCTGATGATGGCATTGAGCTTTCTCTGCGGCGTCGCATGGGCGCAGGAATGCTTTGTGCGCGATTCCGTGCTGACCGTACCCCGGAACGTCCGCGAATTGCCTGCCTACGCCTTCAAGGATCGCCGGGATATACGTGAGATTAATTTTGAAAAGCCCTCTTCACTTCGCGAAATCGGCGAATATGCCTTTTTAGGATGCTCCAATCTGCGTAAGCTTGAGCTCCCGGCTTCGGTGACAACGCTCGGCGAGGGTTGCTTTCGGGAATGCGCCGGGCTCGAAGAACTCACGATTCCCGCCTCTGTGAGGAAACTGCCCAAAGCCCTCTGCGCCTGGGATGAGAATTTACGCAGAGTGACCCTCCCCGCCGGGCTGCTCGACATCGGCTCTCACGCGTTTGCCTATTGCCCGGAACTCGCGGAGATAAAGATACCCTCGACGGTAGCGCATATCGGCAGCAACGCCTTTTCACGTTGCGCCTCCCTCCGGGACATAGAACTCCCCGCCGGCATGAAAGAACTTGAAAGCTATGCCTTTTCCGACTGCGTGAACTTGCGCTCCGCCGTACTTCCCTCCAATTCCAACCTTCTCGGCGAGCTGATCTTCAGCGGGTGTGTGAACCTTCGCAGCCTCACCGTCGATTCCCCCCTGCCGCCCCGCTTCGACTGCGACAGCTTCATCTTCGAACCCTCCGAAACCGCGCTCTACCGCCA
>URNY01000118.1 GCA_900549375.1 uncultured Bacteroidales bacterium
CACCGTGCAGCTCCCGAGCGGACCTGTCCGCAACGCCCTCAATCTTTCAGGCAATCCCGGCAACCTCGGCAAGCTTGTATGCATCAAGGGTACCACCGGTACGAAATATTGTTCCGCCTACGGCGTGCGCTCCGTGAGCGCCTTCAACTGGGGCGACGTGGGAATCGACACCGGCGAAGAGCCTACACCGCCGACCCCGGATGTCCCCTCCGGCGAGACGATTTATTCGGCTCTCCCCGAAACGGCCGATCAGATAGACTGGACATTCGACAACACCGACATGCCCGCCGCCCTCAGCTATATCTGGAGCTGGAAAGACTATAACGGCAAGCATTATCTCAATGCAAGTGCCTATATGTCGGGTACAGCCAATGCCTCCACGGCATATGCCTATTCACCGGTGATTTCGCTCGAAGGCTATAAGACAGTAGCATTCACGTTCGACCATGCCGCCAAATTCCAGACCACCATCAAGCAGCTCTGCAAGGCCGTGATCCGCGAAGCCGGAACAACGCAATGGACCGAACTCGAGATTCCGGTATGGCCCGGCACTACAGGCTGGACATTCGTAAGCGCCGGAACCATCGATATCGACGCTTTCGCAGGCAAGAAAGTGGAGATCGGCTTCAAATATGCCTCTACGGCTGAAGGCGCCGACACCTGGGAGATCAAAAATGTAAAAGTTACCGGAACAAAGTAAAATTGCCATGATTAAATTAAAATCCTTATATCTGGGAATGGCGGTGGCCGCGGCAGCGGGCCTCGCTTCATGCCAGGCCGATATGGATACCCCGGCTCTTCAGGAGCCGATGGCTACCATGAAGGCCAACACCACCATCTCCGACTTCAAGACAGAATTCGCCGACAAAACGGTGAAATGCCCCATGAAGGATGAAGAGTCGCAGACTCCCTATATCATCCATGGCCGCGTAGTATCGAGCGATGCTTCCGGCAACATCTACAAATCGATCGTGATCCAGGACGAGACTGCGGCTATCGCCCTATCCGTGAACCAGGGCTCCACCTATACCGACTATCGCATCGGTCAGGAGGTAGTGCTCAACGTGACGGGTCTCTACATCGGATATTACAACGGTCTGCAGCAGGTCGGCTGGTTTGACCTCTACAACGGCGAGCCCTCGCTCACGTTCATGGCCTGGGATCTCTTCCTCGCTCATTCCGAGAAGAACGGATTCCCCAACCCCGATGTGCAGTATGTCGACCAGAACGCCGAATGGCCCGCCGACAATCCCTACTGCATCGTCACTACCTTCTCGCAGCTTCCCTCCACGGGCGAGGCGTTCCGCAACATGCAGAGCCAGCTTGTGGAATTCCGCAACGTCCATTTCCTGGAAGGGGGCAAGGAGACCTACGCTCCCTATCAGGAGAGCGTAAACCGCAAGCTTGTCGACGCCAACGGCCGCGAACTGATAGTACGCACTTCCGGATATTCCAACTTCTATAACGAAACTCTTCCCGAAGGGACCGGCACCGTCCGCGGTATCCTTTCCTATTACGGCACCGACTGGCAGCTTCTGCTCCGCGGGAAAGGGGACGTGATGATCACCAAGAAAGGTCAGAAAGAGGATCCCTACACCGTCGAGGAGGCCATGGAGGTAGAGAACCAGGGCGCTTCTGGCTGGGTCTCCGCCTTTATCGTGGGCTCGGTCAAGGCCGGCGTTACGGAGGTTAAATCCAACAGCGATGTAATCTTCGGTTCCGAAGCCGAGATTGACAACAACATCCTTATCGCAGCCTCTGCCGATGAGAAAGACTGGACGAAGTGTCTGGCCGTTGATCTTCCGCAGGGCTCAGCCTTCCGCAAGGCCGTGAACCTGCTCGACAATCCGGGCGTCCTCGGCAAGAAGATCGTTGTAAGCGGTAATCTTTCCAGCTATCTCGGCATGCCCGGTATCACCGGCAACGGAGGCACGGGCAACGATGTGGAGGTTGAAGGCGTCACGATCGGCGGCGAGACCCCCGAACCTCCGACACCCGGCGCATCGGTTTACGAAGGACTCGTGGAGAACGCCGACGACTGGACATTCGACAATGTCACCGTTCCCGAGGCTGCTTCCACCTACGGCATCTGGCAGTGGGACACAAGATATGCCACAAACCAGTATCTCAAGGCATCGGCATTTATCTCCAATACAGCCTATGAGTCGCTTTCGTATGCCGTGTCGCCGCTGATCGATCTGACCGGGTATAAATCGGCTTCGGTCAATTTCGACCATGCAGCCAGATTCCAGACCACGCTACGCGAACTTTGCGGTCTCGTAGTCAGGGAAGAGGGCGCTTCGACATGGACGGCACTGACAATCCCGACATGGCCCGAGGCAGGAGCCTGGACTTTCGCCAATTCCGGCGACATCAATCTTTCGGCTTATGCCGGCAAGAAGATTCAGATAGCGTTCAAATACGCTTCGAGCACTTCGGGCGCCGACACATGGGAAGTAAAGAATGTGAAAGTTACAGGTTCGAAATAAACCTGCGTGAAATAAGCAATAAGGCGATGTGTCCGCAGCGGCACGTCGCCTTATTTTTCACAACACTTTATCTTTCCTCAGGCAGTCCTGAAGTTTTTCTCCCGAGGTCTGAAAGTTTGCGCCGTCTCGCGCGTTATAATTGCAAAGAACCCGAAATTTATGAAGAAATATTACCTTTTTCTCCTGCTGTCGCTATGTCTTGCCGGCAGCGCTTCGGCCGAATACAAGGCCGGATACTACGACAGGATGGACGGCAAGAGTGCGGCAGCGCTCAAAGCGGCCGCCAAAGAGTGTGTGAGCAAGCATCAGATGCTCGGCTATTATGATCTGCCGAACTATTGGCAGTATTCAGATGTCTATCCCGAGCTTGTTGACGGCTGCAAACGCTGGTGGGATATGTATTCAGACGCGATATATCTGATTCGCAAAGGGCAGAGCGGAAGAGACAGTTTTTCGGCCAACAGGATGCAGCGGGAGCACAGCGTGCCCAAATCATGGTGGAAACAGGGGGGAAGCGTGGAATATACGCCGGCCTATTCCGACATGTGGAATCTCTATCCCTCCGATGGAGCCGCCAACCAGGCCAAGTTGAATTATCCGCTCGGACTGACGGCATCCACTTCCTTCAACAACGGCGTCACCAAGGTGGGCGGCGCGCAGACAGGCTATGGCGGCGGCAGTTCAAATGTATTCGAACCGGCCGATGAATACAAGGGTGATTTCGCCCGCGCCTACATGTATGTCGCCACTGTCTACGACGACATTAACTGGGTGATAAACTATATGTATCGGAAAGAGGCCTATCCTACGCTCGTGCCCTGGGCCCGGGATATGCTTCTGCAGTGGTGCCGCATGGATCCCGTGGACCAGAAGGAGATCGACCGCAACAACGTTGTGGAGCAGTATCAGGGTAACCGCAACCCGTTTGTGGATTTCCCCAACCTTGCCGAATATATCTGGGGCACGCGCACCACGGAGATATTCTATATCAAGGATCAGGAGGGAAGCGACCCGACACCGCCTATCACGGGCGATCCCGAGATAACGCAACCTGTCACGGGCGAAGCCCTCGACTTCGGTCAGGTGGCCGTAGGGCGTTCCGAGACCCGCGTCCTGCAGATTGTTGGTAAGAATCTCACATCTTCCCTCACGGTGAGGGTTATCGGTACCGACAGGGCACGTTTTGCGGTCGAGGCTACCTCGATTCCCGCCGCCACCATCAACCAGAATCAGGGTTATCTGCTCAACATCACATACAGCCCGACGACTACCGGAAGCCATAAGGCGGCCGTAACCCTTTCCGACGGCGGCATCGAAGGTTCGATAAAGGTGGATCTTCAGGGTGAGGCACTCGACGCTCCGCAGATGACGGCCCTGACGGCCCTCGAGCCTTCCGACCTGACGGAGACCTCATACACGGCGCGCTGGAACGCACCCTCCAACGGCGAGATCGCCGACTATTACGTGCTTACCCGCACACGCCTCAACGGAGACAATCAGGAAACTGAAACCTATGAGACGGGCGAAACGAGCTATACGCTTACCGACCGCCTTCCCGGTGTAGCCGAAACATATTACGTGCAGTATTCTCGACTCGGCATTCTTTCCCCCGTCTCCAACGAGATCTATGTGGCTGCAGGCAGTTCCGTGGAGGAGGTATGGCAGACGGCTCCCGTCAGGGTATTCCCGACTGAAGCCGGATTCATAGTCAGAGTTCCCGGCGAAGCGACACCTCTGCACGTCTACGATGTGAAAGGCACTGAGGTGATGGTCGTGGCCGCTCCCGAGGATGGATCGGAGTTCAACCTTCCGCAGGGAATCTATGTGGTGAGTGCCGAAGGGATGCGCCCCGTCAAGGTTGTGGTGCTGTAATTGCCGGAGTTGTTTTGACTCTGTAATTGATAAGTAGCTAAGAAAAATTAAACGATATAAGTAACTAATGAAATCTTGAACGCTAAAGCTCGTTCTTTTTGGCCGCTTTTGGTTTGTCATTCAGTCGAATATATTAATATTCTCCTTCATTCCGCACCAAAATCGACTCAAAAATAACTTCGCTTTATCTGTTCATTAATTATTCTTAGCTACTTATAAGTTAAAAAAGAGGGCTAAAATTGCTTTTATTAGCCGAATTATATAATTTTGTAGGTGGCGCCGATGCGCCGCCTATTTTTTTGAGAAAACCTATCATGAAAACGCGAATAAGCAGTTATGCCGGCGCGGCAATATGCCTTTTATCGTCAGCACTTCCGACCTATGCGGAAGCGCCGGCCGGTTATTATGACTCGCTCGAAGGAAAATCGGGCGTGGCCCTTATGAAAGCCGTGAAGGCTATTGGTTTCAAGAACCACCGGACCATATCTTATGGAGATGCAACATGGAACGCATTCAGAAAAACCGATGTGCGTATAGTCAACGGCCGCGAATGCTGGTGGGATATGTACAGCAGCAATAATGTGGTCGTCTCTTCCGGCCATGGCGGCATGAACATCGAGCATTCGGTGGCCAACTCCTGGTGGGAAGGAACGAAGAATGACGCCTACAAAGATATTGTCCATCTCAATCCTTCCGATTCCTATGCCAACAACCGCAAAGGAAATTTCCCGCTTGGAGAGATTTCAGATGTGACATGGGACAATGGTGTCACTTTCGTTGGCAAGCCGGTCTCCGGGCAAGGCGGAGGCAGCGGAACAGTCTATGAGCCGCACGATGACTATAAAGGGGATTTTGCCCGCGTGTTCATGTATATGTTCACGATCTATAGAGATATGGCGTGGGGAACCCGCTTCACATGGATGTACAATACCTCCTCCGACGAGATGTTCAAGCCCTGGGCTTCGGCCTTGGTGCTGAAATGGTCGGCTAAAGATCCTGTCAGCCAGAAGGAGCGCGACCGCAACGACGGCATCATGGCCACGCAGGGAAACCGCAATCCCTTCATCGACCTTCCCGACCTCGCCGATTATATCTGGGGCTCTAAAAAGGGTCAGCCCTATCATGTCGACGGCACCCACACGCCCGATAATCCCGATAACCCCGATAATCCTGATAATCCTGATAACCCGGATAACCCGGACAACCCGGACACTCCTGACATTCCCGAGAATCCCGATCTGACTCCCGGCACGTATGTGCTTGTGGCTTCGCAGACCGATATCCGCGCCGGCGAGCACTATCTGATTCTTGGATCTGACTCCCATGTGGCGATGAGCCTTGAGCAAAATAAAGATAAGACATATTTCGAGCCCACAGAGACTGTGGATATTGACGGAAATGTGATTAAGAACGCTCCCTCTGATGCGGCTCTGATAACACTGGAGACGAAGGATGACGGCTACGCTCTCCGGGCTTCCGATCTCGCCGGCAATCAAAAAGGATATCTCTTCAGTTCGGCGGTGAAGACAATCAATCTTACAGATTATTCCACAACTCAGGGTGTGAAGGCTAAACTCACATACTCCGCTCAGGGTGTATCGGTAGTATACGGCTCTTCGGTAAGCTCCGGCTCCGGTGCGTTGTATTACAATAAGAGTGCTACCCGTTTCACCACATATACGTCGAGCGGACAAGAGCGCCTTGATTTCTACCGCAAGGTCAAGGAGAGTTCCGATGTGGAGGAAACCGTGGAGGATGCCATGATCGAAGACGACAGTTGCCTCGTGGAGGTATGGGGAAACAATATCCTCGTGCCCGACGGTGCCCGCATTTTCGACCTCAACGGTCGGGAAGTGAACGGCCGCAACCTCGCCCGCGGCATCTATCTCGTATCGAAACCGACGTTCCGCAAGACCGTCAAGGTGATGGTGAAATAAAGTATTAAAAACTTCTGATAAATAAACTCCCCTTAATATCTTATACCGACATGAAGAAATCTCGACTTTTTATCGTCAGTGCGACGTTACTATCGGCGGCAATCGCTTATGCCGAGATTCCCGCCGGCTATTATTCCACGCTCGAAGGGAAAAGCGGCGCATCGCTACGCGACGCCGTGAAAGCGGTCTGTGCCCCCTCAGGCTTCACTACCGTCAGTTATGGGCCAAATACCTGGGAGGCTTTCGACAAGACCGATGTGCGCTATATCGACGGCCGCAAGGTGTGGCACGATATGTATAGCAACAATATCGTCTATGTCGAAACCGGCCATGACGGACTTAATATCGAGCATTCGGTGGCAAATTCGTGGTGGGGAGGAAAATCCGGGAATGTAAGCGCCTATCAGGATCTTATGCATCTCAACCCCTCGGATCAGGCTGCGAATGGTGCGAAAAGCGACAACCCGATGGGTGTTGTCGCCACCGCCTCTTTTGAAAACGGCCTCGTAAAGGTCGGTACGCCCGCCTCCGGTTATGGCGGAGGTGCCGGCAAAGTGTTCGAACCGGCCGATGAATACAAAGGGGATTTTGCCCGCGCTTATCTCTATCTCTTCACCGCCTACAACGGCATTTCGTGGAAATCGGATAAGCAGGGGCAGTATATGCTCAGTCTCTCCGCATCCCCGGTCGAGCCTCAGGAATGGGTGGCGAAAATGCTCGTTGAGTGGTCGAAGCAGGATCCCGTTGATGATAAGGAGATAAGCCGTAACGAGGAGATCTATAAGATTCAGCATAACCGCAATCCCTTTATCGACTATCCATCGCTTGCCGAATATCTCTATGGCGACAGGAAAAGCGAGTCGTTCAGCTGTGCCGGTAAAGAGGTTGCGGCTGTCAACCGTCCCGAAGCTCCCGCAGTGGAGAAGAGATGGCTCACCGGCGTGAACACCTTCGCCGGCAGATGGTGGAACGGCGAAGAGGTGAGCTACGTTTTCGATGAAAGCGAAGGGGATCTCTGGGTCAGTATCGACGGCGGCAATTATCAGCGGTACGGCAACCGCGTCAGCATCTCCGCCGCCGGATCCGCCTCCGACAGCCATAAGCTCCGCGCATATCTGGAGAAGACGGTAGACGGCCATACGCTTAAGAGCTCAGTCACCACACTTACCCTCACGGCTCTGGATCCCGATAAAGCGGATTATACCACTGCAGTATGGGAACCTGTAACCGCTCAGACCGATATTCAGCCCGATGCCTGTTATGTGCTCCTGTCGCAGAATGTAGGGCATGTGATGGGTCATAACCTCAGCGGCGTCCTGCCGAGTCTCGGGTTTGCCCGTCATTCCGGCGGGAACGTAGTGGAACTGCCCGTCGGCACTGCATTGGTCTCCTTCGTTCCTGTGGCCGCAACCCGTGCCGATGCCGCCTATACCTTGAGAATTTCCGATGAATTCGGAAAGTCAAAGGGTTTCTGGGAGAAAGGCACCGGCAACAACCTCAAGCTCAACTCCACTACCGGAACAAAAGCCACGGTAGCTATCGAATCCGATGGAACCGCTACCATACAGTTCTCCGACGGCACATATCTCCGTTACAACCAAAGTCAGCCCCGTTTCAGCAACTATGCAGGCAACTCCAGTGCCAATGGCAAGGTCAGGCTCTATAAATTCAAAGAATTCCCGAGCCAGTTGGGTACCGGAGTAGGGGAGATTGCCGCCCCGCAGGATATCCCGGTTGTCGTGGACGGGCGTAACATCTATCCCGGCGAGAACGGAGCAGTCTATGACCTCAATGGCCGCCGCCTCTCCGGTCTCGGTCTCCAGCCCGGCATCTATGTGGCCGTGAATCCCTCCGGCCGCGTGAAAATACTGATTAAATAAAATACGAACCCCAATACCTAAAAAACACAATAACACTCGTATGTTACAGGAAACGAATGTAAAGCCTATCGACAAAGTGGTGATCCGCTTTGCCGGTGATTCCGGCGACGGCATGCAGCTTGCCGGAAACATCTTCTCCAACATTTCGGCAGGAGAGGGAAATCAGATCTCGACCTTCCCCGACTATCCAGCCGAGATACGCGCTCCGCAAGGTTCGCTGAGCGGCGTGTCGGGCTATCAGGTGAGTGTCGGCAAGGAGGTGCATACGCCCGGCGACCGCGCCGACGTGCTCGTGGCCATGAATCCGGCGGCCCTCAAGACCAATCTGAAGTTCCTCA
>URNY01000119.1 GCA_900549375.1 uncultured Bacteroidales bacterium
CTCCAACGCTGGTATAAGGAGCATCCGGAATGGAATATCGATATCATCAGGCCTACGGTGATTTTCGGCGAAAGGAACCGTGGAAATGTTTACAATCTGCTGAAGCAGATTTCGTCGGGTAAGTTCCTGATGGTCGGCAAGGGGGAGAACCGCAAGTCGATGGCTTATGTGGGCAATGTGGTTGCTTTCGTGAAGTTCCTGATCGATAATGTGAGGGAGGGGTATAATGTCTATAATTATATCGATAAACCTGACAATAATATGAATCAGCTTGTGGCGCATGTGTCGAAGGTGCTGAAGAAACATATCCCGGCTACGCATTATCCTTATTGGCTGGGGATGCTTGGCGGCTATGGCTTTGATCTGCTGGCGAAGCTGACGGGCCGGAAGCTGACGGTTTCGTCGGTGAGGGTGAAGAAGTTTTGCGTCACTACGGAGTTCGATGCGACGAAGGTGCATTCTTCTGGCTTCAAGGCTCCTTATACGCTCGATGAGGGGCTGGCAAGGACGCTTGAGTTCGAGTTTGTTCATCCGAGGGAGGATGATATAACCTTCAAAACAGAATGAGTGGCCGCCAAGGGGGCCGGTAGGGGCGAACTAAAGTTCGCTCACGCGACCGCTCCGAGGATAATTGTAATAATTTGGAATTTAGAATTTTGAATTGCGAAAGATTCGGAATCTGATAATGGAATTTTGAATTGCGATAGATTCGGAATTCGATAATGGATAATAGAAAGGAGGAGAAGCGCGGGGCGCTTCTCCTCCTTTTTTGCAGTTAGGTTCGTTTTGCAGTTATGTTCGCTTTGGGCGGTTATGGGCCGGCGTTGCGGTTGCAACGCCGGCGATGGCGGAGGGGCCGAGGCCCCTCCGGCGGGGATCATTTGGGAGTGCAGGTGCAGGTGTAGGGCACTTTGGAGAGGTCGAGGACGACGTCGTAGGTGCCGGCGGCAATGTCGATGTTGGCGGCGTTGTAGATGAGCTTGTCGGGGGTGCCTCCAAGGTTGGCGTCCCATCCGCCGTTGACACGGAACTTGAAGTTGGTGTCGCTGTCGGCGGTCATCGTGGCTGTCCATGTGAGCATGTCGGAGGAGGGCGTCATGACGATGTCGGTGTTCCAGTCGCCGTTAAGTCCGATGATGCCGATGGACTTCACTTTGAGCACTGATACGGTGAGGGCGTTGAGGTTGGCATTTACCCAGTAGAAGCCTGCGGGCTCGGTGACGATGTTGTCGCCGTTGGGTGTGAGCTTGCCTCCGTTGAGACCCCAGTTCATCGACCAGTCGAGGGATGCGTCGAGCTTGAATTCGCCCTTGGCGTCGGTGTCGGCTCCTGTGCGGGTGAATCCGAAGTATTCGGAGTAGTTGTCGGTGTAGAGCTGCATCGAGTTGGCCTGACTCCATCCGTTGCCTGTGCCGGGAGTGTAGAGCACTTCGTAGGCGAAGGTAAGGGTGTAGGTCTTGGCGAGCATGTCGGCTACGAGGCGGTAACGTCCGGGAGTGGTTATGGTGCCTTTGGCGCCGAGCTGGAGGTCGTTGCCGGTAGCGGCGGGTCCGTAGCACTGTGCGGGCGTGGCGGTGCCTTCAACGCTTCCGGGAACCACATACCATTCGAAGCCTGCGGAGGCTTGCGCTGCGGTGACTTCGAAGATGGCGATGAAGTTATTGTCGACGTATGCGTGGAGGTCGCTGTGGTCCATCTTCTGCGAAAGAGTTCCGCCGATGAAGTAGCTGTTCTCTATGTCGAGGTGTTCGTCGACGGGGAGGACATCAACCTGCTGCTTCATGTAGAGGAAGCCTTCGCCGCCGAGGCGTGAGCGCTGTTTGCCGATTGTGGCATATGCGGCCACTCCCATCCATGGTTTAACCACTTCGGGAGTGATGTTATAGAATTCGACGATTGTGCGTTCGATGTCGTTTGAGGCTACCTTACCCTCTTCGATAGGAAGGATCTCGGCGTTCTCCATAGCTTCGTTGTCGGCTATATAGAGCTCGAATTCGAGGTCGGTGCCTTCGGGAAGGCCGGATGCGTCCTCGACCGACAGGATGTCGATGTTCTGATTGACAGTGTTGTCGAGGTTGATGGTTGAGGTATATGCCGCGGAGGGAGCGAGCTTGAGGCCATCGGCTTCCACTATGGGCTCCTGCGGGTTGACCTGAGCGATTCCGAGGTCGCTTTTGTCGTCGCAGGAGGCGAAACCGAGTGCGGCGGCAGCCATCAGAAATATGCTGTATTTTTTCATTTTGTGTATCGTATGATTTGAAGCTTTCCGGAGCGGAGGCGGATCGCGGATCCGCTCCGGAAGGCATTATTGATTATACATTACTGAGCCTGGATGTCGATTGTTCCTGCGTTCATGTCGTAGGTGACGTCGATCTTGCCGCCGCCCCAGTTGGGTATCGTCCAGTTCTGCTCGGAACCCTCTTTGGCCACTCCGTTGAAGGGGAGCGTGATGTTGAGGTTGCCGGCATTGTCGGCGCCGATGGATCCATCGGATCCCCAGTTGCCGAGCTTGGTATAGATACGGAACATCACTTCGCCTACGGCGGCGTCGATCGTGCCTTTATAGATGTTGGAACCGGCCGGGGTTTCCTCCAGAAAGTGGGTATCGTCGGAGATGTCCCATCCTCCGGGCGTTCCGATGACATATACTTTCTTGGCCGGAGCTTTCTGCATCTTGATGGTCATGTCCTTGAGGTTGATGGTCACTTCGAGGTTTCCGCCTGCCCAGGATGCATCCTGCCATGAGCCTTTGCCGAGCTTATCGCCTTTTTTCTTGCCCATGGATACCTGTCCCTGGTAAACGCCATCGGCGTTGAAAGAGATGTCGATGGGGTTATCGGCATCCTGCGAGCCGACGGCGTTGCTCTCCCAGTCGCCCAGAGCGCTGTAGAAGCGGAACTGGAACTCGCCTTCGGGGATGAATACCACTCCGTAGAATATCTTGGTTCCGATGCCGGTTTCGTTGAGGTAAACCTGATCGGCGTTGATGTCCCAGCCTGTGGGCTGGCCGATGAGGTAGAGCTTGCCGGGTTCTGAAACGGGAACATAGGAGGATACGGAGATCGTGATCGGGTTGGACCAGATCACGCTATAGGGAGCATTTGCGACGGCTGCCTTGACGCGTACGGCCACGGGAACGGTCTCGTGGTTGTAGTTGTCGAGGTCGAAACCATAGAGCAGGTTCACGCCGGCGCAGAAAATCTCACCGGGGATGGTGATGGATGCCGACGAGGATACGGTCTCGAGCGTATAGGCGATGGGATGATCCTCGCTGTCGACTACAGTATTGCCGTCTTCGGGAGCATCTTCGGCCGCCATAGCCTCATCCCATTTTGCGAAGTCCTCTTTCGAACGGGCGATCTGCACGGTATAGTCGGGTGTGCAGCCTACGCCATAGTTCGGCTGGGAGACTGTGAATGTGATGTCGTTGAGAGGCTTATAGTTTTCATCGTCGCGGAAAATATAAGTCTGGTCGCCCATTGCCGGAGTGTTGAGCACGAAATCCGTGGGCACTTCCAGACGGGGCTGCGTGTCGTCCTTACAGCCCGTGAGGCCGAAGCCGAGGGCCATGAGAAGCAGCGTGAGCAATGATATCTTTTTCATTTTCTTCTTCTACTTTAATTATTTTACATAGCCCGGATTCTGTTTGTATTCGCCTGCGGGATAGGAGGCTACGATAGCGCTCGGGATGGGGAATACGTTCATGTAGGAGGCGATGGCCGTACCGGGGTTGGTGCCGTTTTTCCAGTTCCAGTTATAGTTGTTGCCGGCGAAACGTCCGAAGCGGATGAGGTCGGTGCGGCGTACATTCTCCCAGTAGAGTTCGCGGCCGCGCTCGTCGAGCACATCCTGATCGGTCATGATGCCGAGGGGAGCGACGCCTGCGCGCTGGCGGACATAGTTGAGATACTGGAGGCCGAGAGCGGAGCTTCCGACGTTATGGAGGGAAGCCTCGGCGGCCATGAGGTAAACTTCGGCCAGACGGATCAGAGGCAGGTCGGTGTCGCAGAAGCTGAAGTTGGCGTTGATAGTGGCGCCTGCTGCGGCTGATACGCGGTTAAGTCCGTTGCCCGGGTCGGCGAAGCGGTAGTAGGTGCCGTCGGCGGCTGCCGGGATGTTAGTGAACTTGATAGGAATATAACCGTCGGTGAATTTCGACTGAGTCTCGTTGGTGATGGTATAACCGGCCTTCTCTGTGAGCCAGAGGTAGGTGCGGGCATCATTGTCGGTTCTGTCGCCTTTGTCGTTGAAGTCGAAGAGTTCGGCGAACTGCTGACGGGCGTGCATACAAGCCCATGCAGACTGAACGCCATACCATGTCTTCTCGCAGAAGCCTTTGGTGAGTTCTCTGGTTCCGAAGTCGCCGATAGCGGCGAAGATGAGGAAGTCGGAACCGCCGTAGCTCTGAGTATTCATGTTGTCGTAGGGAAGACCCCAGAGGATCTCGTTGTTGCCTGCGGCAGCCTTACCGGGCATGAACATGTCGTTGCTGGCGCCGAAGAGTGCGAGATAGTCGGAAGCGAGACCATGGAAGGAACCCTTGTCATGGTCGGCGATGATCTGCTGGCACATATCCCAGCATTTCTTCCAGCCGGCATCGGAAGCGCCGTCGGTGAAGACTTTCTCGTTGAGGTAGAAGCGGGCGAGAAGGGCGCGGACGCCATCCTTGCTTACGCGGCCATAGACCGGAGTTGCGTTTGCAGGCCATTTGGCGAGCACATCCTCGAGGTCGGCAACGACCTTGTTGTAGAGAGCTGCGCGGCTTTCAGCCTGCGGGGGCACTTCGCCGTAGGGGATGGAGTTGCCGTTGTCGTCGATATCCCAAGCCACTGCTGCGCGGCCGAAGAAGTCAATCACCTGGAAATAGGTGTAGGCGCGGAGGGCGCGGGCCTCGAGGCAGAACTGATTGATGACATCGGTCATCGGTTTGCCGTCGGGATCTTGGAGCTGCGAGGGATCGATGCCCCAGTCGCCGAGGTTACGCATGTTGCGCAGGAAGTCGTTGCAGACTGCGATGTGGGTGTAGAAACGCGAGTAAGCGAGGTTGAGCACCGGGTTGTCCGATCCCCAGGTTGCTTTCACGAGGTCCTCGATGCCGGCATCGGAATAGTAGATCCATGCCACTTCGTCGGTGGGGAACTCGTTGAGCATATAGATGGCGCGCGAATAGCAGCTCATACCTGCGTCGGGGCTGGTGATGTCGGACTCGCCGGCGCCGCCCTGACCGGAAATGGTCATACCTGCATAACAGTTTGCCATCAGGCCGGCGATGTATTCCTGCGGATTCTTGCTGAAGTCACCGGATGTGACGGTGGAAGGATCTTTCGGTCCCTGCTCCAAATCACCTGTGCAGGCGGTAAAAGCACCCGCGGCGGCGACAATCATTGAACCTGCGATAAATTTATTTATAATAGATTTCATAAATTTTCAGCTTTTGATGATTTAGAATGTTGCGATAAGGCCGACGGTATAGCTGACGGGACGCGGATATGTCGAGTTGTCGATACCGCCCGAGATTTCGGGGTCGATGCCTTTATACTTGGAGATTACGAATGGGTTCTGCACGGCGCCGTAGAGACGGAGGCGCAAGTTGTTGTTGAGCAGGTTGGGCCAGGTGTATCCGAGCGTGATGTTGTCGCAGCGTACGAAGCCGGCGTTGCGCAGATAATAGTCGGAGCGGTACTGCTCGTTGTTGAAGTATACGGGGTTGTCGACCATGTTCATCAGACGCGAGTTGACGGCTACGTTGTTGAAGAATGTGCGTTTTGCGAGCACGTTGTTGTAGACGTAGTTGCCGATGTTGGCGCGCAGTGAGAAGGAGAGGTCGAAGCCTTTGTATGAGAAACTGTTGTTCCAGGTCATGGTAACCTTGGGATCGGGGCTGTGTTTGATCACGCGGTCGTCGTCGTTGATCACGCCGTCGCCGTTCTGGTCGACATAAGCGCCCTCGATGGGGTTGCCGTTCTGGTCGTAGATCTGCTCGAGGAGCCAGAAGGAGCTTGCGGGATAGCCCACGGCGTGAACCTGACCCTGCAGACCGGTCGAGCCGATGCCGCCGAGCTGAACGAGCTCACCCTGCACGAGCTTGGTGATCTTGTTCTTGTTCCAGGCCACGTTGTAGCTTGTGTTCCATGTGAAGTCCTGAGTATCGATCACGCGTGCTCCGATTGTGGCCTCAAGACCGATGTTGCGGAGCGAACCGATGTTCTGGATCACCTGATTGGTCGTCATTGCGCCCGGGGGGAATGTCACGCTTGCCAGAAGGTCTTTGGAATTGCGGAGATACCAGTCGAGGGCGACGGTGAGGCGGTTGTTCCACCAGGCCATATCCAAGCCGACGTTCCAGGTAGTGGTGGTTTCCCACTTGAGGTTCTTGTTATATGCGGCGGGATAGTAGGTCGACATGTAAGCGCCGTAAGCGCCGGTGTACATGTTGGGATAGTAGGAACCGCCGTAGAAGGTCGATGCGGTGTATTTGGGCATGTAGTCGAAATATCCGCCAACGGCCTGCTGACCTGTCTGACCCCATCCGAGACGGAGCTTGAATTCATTCATGTTCTCGGAGGCTTTCTCCATGAAGGGCATGTTGCTGATCTTCCATCCGAGGGCTACGGAGGGGAAGAGGGCCCAGCGGTTGTCTTTGGAGAAGCGGGAAGTACCGTCGTCGCGGAGAGTGAAGGTGAGCAGGTAGGTGTCTTTGAACGAATAGTTCAGACGGCCGAAGAAGCTGACCAGAATGAGGTTACCCGAGTTCCAGTTGTTGTTGGGGTTGGTGTTGTGCTCGGAGTAGTTGTAGGGGAGGCCGATGCTGGCTGCGGTGGCGGGGTTGACGATGAGTCCGGGGTTGCCGCCGTTGAGGGCCTTGGCCTCGTTGGAGTCGGGAAGGTAGAAGCCTTCGGTGGTGTATCTCTCCTGTCTCCATCCGTGGGCGTCGAAGCGCTGGTAGGAATAACCGGCCATCACGTCGAGGTTGGATTCTATGGCTTCGAAGTCTTTCTTATAGTTGAGATAGAAGTCGAGCAGGGTGTTGCGGCGGAGCTCATAGCTTTGGGTGTAGTAGCCGGCACCGTTCTTGTCGTAGGAGTTCCAAGCCGTAGGAGAGTTCTGCTGGAGCAGGATGGTGTTTGTGGCCTTGCTCACGTCGTAGCCGAGGTTGAGGTTGAGGTGAAGCTCGGGGAGGAAGTGGAGGGCGTAGTCAATCTGGAGGTTACCGTTCGAACGATAGATGTCGGCGGTGTTGTCCTTGTCGGTTGCCTGTGCAAGGGGGTTGATTGTTCCCTGGTCGTTCCAGTTCAGGCCGGAGAGGTTGGAGCTATATCCGTTGTAGTAGTAGGGGAAGAGGGCTCCTTCCTGAGTGGGAAGATTGCTGTAGACGGGGCGTGTCGGGTCGGCGTCGATTGCGTTGCCGGTGCAGCCCTCGTCGGTGAAGCGGTTGCGGATGTAGTAACCCTTGACGTTGGCGGCCACCTTGAGTTTGCCGTCGAAGAATTCAGGAGTGAGGTTGAATCCGGCGGTGACACGCTGCATCTGGCTGTCCTTGAGGATACCGTTGTTCATTGTATAGGATGCTGCCACGCGGTAGGGGAGGAATCCGGCCTTTCCGCCGACGGAGAGGTTGTAATCATGGGATACGGATGTGCGGAGCACTTCTTTCTGCCAGTCGGTGTCGGTGTTAGGGTCGGCTGCTCCGTTCATATAGAGCATTCCGGCCTGCTCGGAGCTTTCGCCGAAGTGTTTGGTCACGAGGTCGCGGAATTCAGGACCGGTGAGCACGTCCCAGGTCTTGCGGGCGTGGTTTACGGTTACATTTGCCGAGAAGTTGACCTGCGGGCGACCGCTGCGGCCTTTCTTTGTGGTGATGATGATCACACCGTTGGAAGCGCGCGAACCGTAGATGGCAGTGGCGGAAGCATCCTTAAGAATGGTCATCGATTCGATGTTGTCGGGGGCGATCATTGCCAGCGGGTTCGCCATACCGTTTACGCCGTCGTTGCTCAAGGGCACTCCGTCGAGCACGATCAGCGGGTCGTTGGAGGCGTTCAGAGAAGCGCCGCCGCGGATACGGATAGTAGCGCCGCCTTCAGGGCTACCGCCGTTGGTGGTGACAACGACACCCGGGCTTGCGCCGACCAGAAGGTCCTGGGCCGAAGTCGAGATGTTGGCGTCGACTTCGTCGGGGTTGATCACAGCCACCGAACCTGTAGCGTCAGATTTCTTCACGGAGCCGTAACCGATCATGACTGTCTCCTGAAGCATCTGGGCGTTGGATTTCATCACGATGTTAAGATGTGTCTGTCCGTTAACGGCAACTTCCATCGGGTCATATCCGATGTAGCTTACGACAAGCGTGGCCGTCGGAGGCACATTGATGGAGAAATTACCGTCGATGTCGGCCGATGTGCCGTTTGAAGTGCCTTT
>URNY01000120.1 GCA_900549375.1 uncultured Bacteroidales bacterium
CTGCCGAGATAAATCACGTTGGGCATGCGCTGCGCGGGGCTTTCAGCTTCTTGCGGTGCTGCCGCTCTCGGTGCGCGTGGAGCGGGCGCGGAGGAGGCTGCGGCAAGCTCGCTTCGGAGCGATTCCACGTCTGAGCGGAGCGAGGCATTTTCTGTGCGCAGGTGTGCGTTTTCCGCTTTCAGTTTGTCGAGGGAATCCATGAGCCGGGCGTTGTCGCGCTCTGATGCTTCGAGTGTTGCGGCCACTCCGGAGAGTTCATCGTTTTTCTTGGCCATGGCTTTGGCGAACTGATCGCGGAGCTCGGCATCGTCGCCGCCTTTGGTTGCGGCTTTCTCGAGGGGTGCGGACTGTTTTTTCATCATGTTGGCCGCGAAAACCACGAGCCAGACCACTATGCCGACAAGAATTATGAGCACTACTACATAAATCCATGTGGAGCCGTCGTCTTTGCGCAGCTCTTTTTCCTCGGCGTCTTTCGCTATGGCGTTCTGATCGGCCAGAATATCTTCCTGTTTCTCGATGGCTTCCCCGGCAGAGGGCGCTTCGACCGATGCATCGGTTGCTGTTGCGGCTTCTGCAGGTGTTTCGGCTTCGGGCTGCGGCTGCGTTTCCGCAGGTTTCTCTTTGGTTTCTTCTGCTTTGGAGGGAGCAGCTACGGTCATGGCGGAGATGCGTTGTTTTACGCGGCTGCGGGCCGCTTTCCCTTTCTCTGCGAGTCCCGGCGATGTGAAGAAGGTAACCGACCAGAATTCGGTGAGCCGTGCTTTATCCCAGGATGCGTAGTCGGAGGGAACTTTCACTGCCTTGAAAGCCTTGATGTTCTCTTTCTCCTTGGCTTTAAGTTTAGACTCGAGCTGACTCATGGATGTGGCCTTGAACTCATCGAGGTAGCCGGAGCCGTCGTTTGCATAGCGGAGATAGGCCTGGGCGGTTATGGCGCGGGCCTCTTCCATCTCTTTTTCGGTCACGGCCGATGCCGGAATGGCAAGAAGCAGGCCGAGAATTGCTGTGAGAAAATATTTCATATTCATGTGGTGTGTCGTGTATGTTTATGCGTTCTGAGTTATGCGTTCCGAGAGGATATTCATCTATAGATTCTTTCGTAACCGGGCCACGGGGATTCCCTGACGGTCGCGGTATTTTGCCACTGTGCGCCGCGACACGTCGTAGCCCCTTGCGGTCATCTCTTCCATGATTTTCTGGTCGGAGAGGGGATGGCGTTTGTCTTCCGCTTCCACGAGTGCGGCAATCTCAGCTTCAATCTTGCGGTTGGTGGCCGCCGAGCCGTCTTCAGCCGTCTCGCCGATGGAGTCGCTGAAAAAGAAGCGCAGCGGGAAGATACCCCAGTTAGTGGCCACGAATTTATTGGTGGTTGCACGGGAGATTACCGACATGTCGAGGCCGGTAAGCTCGGCCACGTTCTTGATCATCATCGGCTTGAGCTTATAGATATCTTCGGTGAGGAAATATTCTTTCTGGATTTTTACGATCGCGCTCATTACGGCCATCATTGTCTGCTGTCGCTGACTGAGTATGCGGATGAAATCTCGGGCATCGTTGAAACGGCTCACAATGAATTCCGAGCCTTTGCCGGGGCGTCCTTTGGCCGTGCGCTTGAGATTGGCCATGGCCTGTTCGAAACCCTGCTCGATGCGGAGTTCCGGAATACGGTTGTTGAGCGTGATGGTGAGCTCTCCGTCCTCGTTTGTCACGATAAAATCTGGGATGATGATGTTGGCGTTTTCGGCCGGGTCGTGGCCGTAGGAGTTGCCGGGTTTCGGGTTGAGGGTGAGTATGAGCGCCACAGCTTCGTCCACTCTTTCGGGTGATAACCGGAGGAGGGAGATTATGCGGTGGCGGTGTTTCATCGTGAATGGCTCGTAGGCTTCACGGATTATCCGCAAAGCATCGTCTCTTTCTTGGGAGGCGGGGAGAGCGACAAGCTGCATCTCAAGGCAGTCGCGCAGATCGGAGGCGCCGATGCCTGCCGGTTCAAGACTGCGCACGGCGTCGAGGGCTTCGCGTCCCTCCTCGTCGGTGAGGTCGATGCCGGGGCCGAAGGCCATATCGTTGATGAGATTGGGAAGAGAGCGGAGCAGGTAACCGTTGGAGTCGAGATTGCCGATGATGTATCTTGCGCCGAGTTCGATTTTCGGGTCGAGGTTGCGTTCGGCCAGTTGCTCATAGAGATGGTCGTAGAGCGATTCGGAGGTGTCGGCGGGTGTATAGGCAGGCTGGTCGTCGGAAGCGTTTCCCGGAATGTAGAGCGGATAACGGCGGGTATCCTCTTCGGGCACATCCTCCTTGACATCGAGCGCCGGATTGTCTTCCAGTTCGCGTTCCACGGCCTCATCCAGCTCGGGCGCGTTGAATTCCAGCAGCTTCACGAAACGAAGCTGCTGTTGCGAAAGGCGCATGCCGATGCGTTGCTCTATTCTGAGGTTCTGGTCTTTTGCCATTGTTCGCGACCCGTATTTAGAAGCCTATAGCACTATAACAATAGAAGATTATAAATTATAGCCCTTTCTTCTATTAAAAAACGGAACCGGATTGTTATCGGTTCCGTAAAATATTAGTACAGAAAGTGGGACTCGAACCCACACAGCCGGTAAAGGCCAAAGGATTTTAAGTCCTTCGTGTCTACCATTCCACCATTTCTGCATCCCTATATCCGATATGGCTCGGGAGATATTGCAAATTTAATCTGTTTTCCCGAAATATCCAAACTGATTAATTTTTTTCGAGAAAATGACGTATCGTTTTGCCTAAATAGATAATGTGTGAGTGTAAAGATTAATGTTTGTTAACAAAGGAGTGCAGGTTTGTGGCGGCGGGGTGCAATAATTTTGCATCAAGAAAATCACTAACTGCTATGACTACTGCCATCTTTACAACAGCAACCAAAGTTTCGGGTATCCGCCGTTCTTTTGAGGAGGGACGTCGCGTTCCGTCGATAGCGAGCGGGAGCAATCGTCCGATATGCTTCGGAGACAAGATTTTCGCGCGGCTGATTCTGCGCGGCAAGACAATCGTTGAATTTATGGCGAACAGGGTGAACGACCTGACGGAGCTGCTCGGTGAACTGCGCCGCAAATGCCGTGGCACGAGCGGTCTTGCTCGCCTCTATCTCCGCAATATGTCGCGTGGCTGGAGCCTGGAGCGTCCGATGATGCTCTACGATGAAGCGCGGCGCTCAACGCCGCGGATCGCTTCGGTATTGTCGGGGGATGTGGACGATTCTTATAATCCGGGCGTCGGGCTGTGGAGCTATAGCACCGGACATCCCGATTACGGATTGTAGGGATCTTTATTACGGATTATAAAGGTCCTTGCAGCGGTAATCGAGAATCTCGTCGGCAGCTTCGAGCGCCTGACGGGCTCGGCTCAGGGGATTAAGCCTTAGAGCGGCCAGATAATCGTTGATCGCCAGCGACCGCTTGCCCGCACCCCAGTGTTTCATGCCTCGGAGTGTGAGTGCGTCGTCGTCGGAAGGATGGACGGATATATATTGGGTGATGATTTCCACGGCCTGCTCGTAGGGAGCGATACGCACGCGGATTTTCAATTCCTGAAAAGTCATTGTCTGTTATAGTATTGTTTTTGTTGATTCCACCGGCTGCTCCATAAACAGGGAGGCGAGACGGTTGAATTTCTCCGGGGTTTCTGTGGTGAGGAATTCCACGGTGCCACCCGGAGTGCATCGGCTCTCGATTTCGGGATGCCTCTTAAGATAGTCGGCGAGACTGTCGGCCACGAGCTCCCCTTGCGGAAGAATTCGGATATGCGAAGGTGTGAACTGACGGATCTTGGGGAGGAGTATGGGATAATGGGTGCACCCGAGAATGAGTGTGTCGATCTCCGGATCTGTACCGAGAATCTCGGAAATATATTTTTTCACGAAGTAGTCAGCCCCCGGACCGTTGGCTTCGCCGGTCTCGACGAGTGGCACCCACATCGGACAGTCTTTTTCCGTGATCTTCATTTCAGGATAAAGTTTTTCCACTTCGAGAAGGTAGGAATGGCTGTTGACTGTTCCGGGAGTGGCGAGAAGTCCCACATGCCCTGAGTGGGTCTCTCTGCCGAGAACTTCCACAGTAGGGCGGATTACGCCAAGTACGCGCCGGTCGGGCGCCTTGAGGGGGAGCACCTGCTGCTGGATAGAGCGAAGGGCTTTGGCCGAGGCTGTGTTGCAGGCGATCACCACGAGGTGGCATCCGAGGGAGAAGAATTTCTCAACAGCCTGACGGGTGAAATCGAAAATAAGCTCGAAGCTGCGGGTGCCATAGGGAGCGCGGGCATTGTCGCCGAGATAGATGTAATCGTATTGCGGCAACCGGCGGCGGATTTCCTTGAGGATGGTGAGGCCTCCGTAACCGGAGTCGAAAACGCCGATCGGACCCGGAGTGGCTGAATAAGTTGAAGGCATCGGAAAGCTGGCTTTATAGAAAAGGGGTATTAAATATAGAATGCGGAGTCCCGAAGGGAACTCCGCATTCTTATGATCGGGAAATACGTTTTGGCGTGTTTTATTTGAGTCCCAGTTTAGCCTTGACCTGAGCCGTGATGTCGACTGTGGGAGCGGCATGGTAGAGAATCAGGTCGGGAGAATAGTTCTCGATGAGGCTGAAACCGCCCTCTTTACCTACCGACTCAATAGCCTCGCGCACTTTCTGCACGATAGGAGCCATCAGACCCTGCTGCTGCTGGGCAATATCATTGTCGGCCGACTGCATGAAAGTCTGGATCTTCTGCTGATAGTCGTTAATCTCGCGGGTTTTGCGCTCTTTGATGGCGGGGAGCTCATCCTCTTTCATTTTCTGGAGCTCGTCGACCATACGTTTGTATTCGTCTTCGAGGCGCGTGAACTCATCCTGATATTTTTTCTGAATCTCGGTAAGTTTTGTCTGGGCTGCGGTTGTTTCAGGCATTGCCTGGATAACGGAGCCTGTGTCGACGATACCGATTTTTGCTGTCTGGGCGGAAGCGAACATCGGGAAAGCCACTGCAACCGCGAGAAGAATTTTCTTTAACATCTTTATTTTGTCTTTTTGTTATTTGTCTTTTATGTCTGCAAATTTAGGCAATTTAACTGATATGTTCAAACAAAAGGGCTAAATTCCTCACTTCGAATAGCCGAGTTTGGCGAGCACATCGTTGCTGACATCGATACGCGGAGAAGCGAAAACAATGCTCTGCGAAGAAGCGCGGTCGAAGATTGCCATATAGCCTTTCTCCTCGGCCACGGCCTTCACGGCATTATACACCTCTTCCTGTATCGGTCCCATCAGCGACTGGCGTTTCTTATAGAGCTCACCTTCCGGGCCGAAATATTTATAGCGCAGGTCGGTGGCCTCTTTTTCCTTGGCTACGATAGTCTCCTCTCGTTTCTTCTTCTGCTCATCAGTGAGAAAAACCATATCGGCCTGATAGTTCTTATACATCGTCTCGGCCTCTTTGGAGACTTCATTAACCTCTCGTTCCCAACGCTGCGACTGCTGGTTGAGCTGTTCGTTGGCCATTTCATAGGAGGGCACGTTGCGCAGAATGTATTCCATGTCGACAAGAGCGAACTTCTGTGCCGACGCGGCAGCCGCACCGGCGAGGATGAGGCATAATGTTATCAGTATCTTTTTCATATCCTTATATTTTTTTGCCATACCTTAATATTTGCCATTAAGACATGCCCGGGGGCAAAAAGTTTAAGTTATTAGAATCTATTAACAAATGGCGCGTGGCCAAACTTGTTGTCTCTGTCATGCCCGGCATCAGAACTCCTGACCGAGCACGAAGTGGATCTGACTTCCGCCGCGGGTTCCCCATACCTTGTCGAAACCGTAGGCCCAGTCGATGCCGAGGAAGCCGAGCACCGAGAGATAGACACGGGCTCCGACACCGGCGCTTCGCTTGAGGTTGAAGGGGGAGAAATCTTTCACGTCATACCAGGCGTTACCCGCCTCGGCGAATGCTATGGCATAGATGGTGGTGGAGGGCTGGAGCAGGAACGGGAAGTGGAGCTCGAGAGTGAACTTGCCGTAGGCATAACCCTGATAGCCCGAAGGAGTGAACTGTCCGTTCTCATATCCGCGCATACCGATAGTCTCGGTGGCGTAGGTATAGTTTCCGGTCATACCGTCTCCTCCGAAATAGAAGGTTTCGAAAGGCGTCTTGATATGCTTGTTGAAGGAGCCGAGCAAACCGAAGTCGGCGCGGGTCATCAGCACGAGAGTCCATTTGCCGTCAGGATCCGTGAGCGGGGTGAAAGTCTTGCTCTTGAAGCGCAGTTTCCAATATTCTATCCAGCGATAGAGCTTGCTTCGCGCCGCCTCGCGCGATTCGGTATCCTTGTTGAAATAGCTTGCCTGATCCGAGAGCTGTTTCCAGTTGCGTTTTCCGAAGAGGCTTGCCGGAGGAGTGAGAGTCAGGTCGATAGAGAACTGCGAGCCGCGACGGGTATAAATGGGATTGTCGATCGATGAGCGCGAAAGGGTGAGCCCGAGGGTGAGCGAGTTGGACGTGCCGTTGCGCATATAGTAGAGATAATCCCAGTTTTTGAGGTAATACCAGCGATAGGCGAGAGTGGCCTGAAACTGGAAGAGGTCGTCGGGCCAGGAGAGGCGCGTTCCGTAACCCACGCTGACGCCGGCGAGCTGAAGCACCTTGTTCGGGTCGTAGGCATTCTGGATGGCGTAGGTGGAATAGTTGGTGTTGTAGGAATATTGCGACCACATGGCGTTCTGGTAGGCGTAGCTCCAGTTGTCGTTGTAGAAGCTGGAGTTGATACCGGTGGAGCGGCTGTAGTCGAGCGAAACGGAGAGCGAGTTGGGGCGGTTGCCGCCGAGCCATGGATCGAAGAACGAGATGTTATAGCTCTGGTAGTATTTGGCGTTGGTCTGCGCCGATATGGAGAACGTCTGGCCGTCGCCTCTCGGGATGATACCCTTGTAGGAACTCGGGTTGAAGAGGTTCTTCATCGAGAAATTGGCAAACGAGAGGGCCACCTGGCCGGTTACGCCCGTCTGGCCCCACCCGAATGAAAGCTGCACCTTATCGTTGGCTTTCGATTCGAGGTTGAATACAATATCGACCGTTCCGTCGTTCTCATTCGGCTCCGGCTGAACGTCCATATTCTCAGGGTTGAAATGGCCACCGGTGGCAATCTCACGCACCGAGCGCATCAGGTCGGCCTTGGAGAAGAGCTCACCCGGACGGACACGGAGCTCGCGGCGGATCACCTTCTCATAGAGCTGGTCGTTACCATTGATGACGATGCGGTTGATGCGGGCCTGCGGGCCTTCGATGACGCGCATCTGCAGGTCGATGCTGTCGCCGTGGATGCGCTCCTCGATAGGCACGAGCGTGAAGAAGAGATAACCGTTGTCGAGATAGATGTTTGCCACTGCGTCCTCATCCTCCTTGATTCGTTTGTCGAGAAGTTTCTGGTTGTAGACATCGCCCGGATACATTCCCAGAGCGCTCTGCAGCAGATCAGTAGGATAGACGGTATTGCCCACCCAGGAGATGTTGCTGATATAATATTTCTTACCTTCGTCGACAGTGAGGAAGACGTCTACGGTCTTGTCGTCGTAGCGGGCCACGCTGTCGTGGGTGATGACGGCGTCCTTGTAGCCCAGCTCGTTGTATTTCTGGATGATTCGGTTGCGGTCATCCTCGAAATCGCGTTCAACGAATTTTTTCTGTTTGAAAAGGTTGAGCAGGTTGCCGTTTTCGTTGGTCTTCTTCATGGTCCGCTTGATCTTATTGTCGGAGAGCACTTTGTTGCCTTCGATATAGATCTTGTGGACTTTCACCTTGCTGTTCTTGTTAACGGCCACATCGAGTATAACTTGATTCTGCTTCGAAAGGTCCGGATGCTGGGTGATTTTGACTTCGGCGTTCTTGAAACCCTTCTTTGCGAAATAATCCTCGATGATTTTCTTGGCCTGTGCGAGAATATTGGGAGTGAGCTGTTGGCCCGACACCATGCCGAGGCGTTGCTGAAGATCTTTCTTCTCGCCGCTCTTGACGCCCGAGAAAGTCATTTCCGACATTCTCGGCTGCTGTTCGAGCGCTATTTCGAGCCAGACCTTGTCGCCGACAGTCTTGTCGGCGTTTATCTGCACTTTCGAATAGAGACCCTGACGCCAGAAACGTTTTACGGCCGAAGTGATCTCATCGCCCGGAATCGAGACGCGGTCGCCCACCGAAAGGCCGGAATATCCGATAATGAGATACTCGTCGGACTGAGGAACGCCCGTCACGCGGATATCGGCGATCTCGTAGGTTTTCGGGAGGGGAGAGTATATCACGTCGGGCGCGAACACGGTGTCGGCCGACGCTTCGGTCTTGATGTCGAGCGCAGAGGCTG
>URNY01000121.1 GCA_900549375.1 uncultured Bacteroidales bacterium
TTTGTCGCCATAGGTGCGGAGAGTCCGTTCTTTGCCATCTTTCTCTTTTACCGTTATAGGTTGGGGAAGGGGCGTCTTGTCATCGACCATGAGAGTGACGAGCACAAAATCATTGTCGATTTTCGCCTTTACCGCAGGATCCGTCCAAACAGCCGCCTCCATCTTGCGGCAGTTCACGCAGCCGTAGCCCGAGAAATCGAGTAGAACCGGTTTGTCAAGCTTATTGCCGAGATTCATTCCCTCTTCGAAATCATCCACCTGGGCATGGACTCCTCCGTCGTAAAGATTGAAATCCTGAGTCGAAGCGGGCGGCGCGAACGCGCTGATGCTTTTGAGGGGAGCCCCCCACAATCCCGGAAGCATATAGACGGCAAACGCCAGAGAGATGCAGGCGAGCATAAAACGGGTTACACCGATGCGCTCCACTTTCGAATCATGCGGGAAAGTGATTTTGCCAAGAAGATAGACTCCAAGCAGAGCGAAAATCACAATCCAGAGAGAGATGAACACCTCGCGGTCGAGAATACGCCAGCCATAGGCAAGATCGGCAACGGAGAGGAATTTGAGGGCGAGGGCAAGCTCCAGAAATCCGAGCACGACTTTTACCGTGTTCATCCAGCCGCCGCTCTTCGGAACTGATTTGAGCATAGTCGGGAACATGGCGAAGAGTGTAAACGGAAGGGCAAGAGCGAGCGAGAAACCGGCCATGCCCACAACAGGAGATACGAAATTGGAAGTGGAAGCCGCCTCTACGAGAAGGGTTCCGATGATCGGTCCGGTGCAGGAGAAAGATACCAATGCAAGAGTGAAAGCCATGAAGAATATGCTAAGGTATCCGGTAGTGCTGTCGACTTTGGAATCCATCTTGTTGCTCCATGAAGAGGGGAGCGTAATCTCGAATCCCCCCATGAAGGAGATTGCGAAAATTACAAGAAGAATGAAAAACGCTATGTTGAAACCGGCGCTTGTGGCGAGCTCGTTGAGAGCCGACGCACCGAATATAGCAGTGACGATAATGCCGAGCAGGACATAGATCACGATTATAGATACTCCATAGGTTGCCGCTGCAGCAACTGATTTCCTCTTTGTCTTGTTCTGCTTCAGGAAGAAACTTACGGTCATCGGTATCATGGGCCATACGCATGGCGTCACAAGTGCTATGAGACCTCCGATGAAACCCGCAATGAAGATATACCATAAGCTCCTGCTCTGCTGTTCGGGCGCTTCGCTGAATACTTTCATCTCGGCTTCGACGTTGCGCCACCAGTTGTCGGCTTTCACGCCCGACAGATTTGCCGCGGGCATCATAAACGACTCGGAGGCCTGCAGTGAATCCGTCATGTCGACAAGCGACTGGAGTTCGCTCATTTCTTCAGCCGGAGCGACCGGAGTCAGGTCGGCATCGGCATTTTTTGATGCATCAGCAGATTTGGCATTCGCCGTTACGATTCCTTCACCATTGAAAGTATGGGAATCATAGACCTGATAACAGCCTTTGTCATCGCAAACCTGCCCCTGTATCTCAGCTTTTACAGAGAAATGTTTGTCGGTGGGAATAAGTTTCTGTGTGAATTTCACCGAGCCTTCGTAATAATGCTCATTGACTTCGAAGATGTCGTTATACGCTTTCTTGTAAGCTTTATTGGCGGTAATCGGGCCGTCGGCACGGCATCCCTTCATGTCGAGATGAATCGCAAGGGCGCCGGCACCCCCCTCGGGATTATCAAGTGAATACAGGTGATAACCGCGGTCGATGTCGGCAGTTATCTCTATAGCAGGATTTGCTGTATTGTCACCGATAATTTTATAGGACCAGCCTACATGCTCGGCTGCGGCCGAGACAAGGGCAAACGTTGTCACGACTGATAAAATCAGTAAGTAGCGGTAGTTGATATTCTTCATCACAAAATTTTTGTAAATTTAGTAATAAAATTGTATATTTGCAATCATAGCAAACCTTAAACTAACCTTGTAATACAATTTACCATGAAAATCAAATATCTCCTTTTGGGAGATGAGGCATTTGCGTTAGGAGCCGTCAACGCCGGCTTATCAGGTGCCTATGCCTATCCGGGCACTCCCTCCACCGAGATTATGGAATTCGTCCAGTCGAATGCGACTGCAAAAGAACGGGGCATTCATTCCCATTGGTCTTCGAACGAGAAAACCGCCATGGAAGAGGCACTCGGAATGTCATACTGCGGAAAACGCGCCATTACCTCGATGAAACATGTGGGCCTGAACGTGGCTGCTGATCCGTTTGTAAACTCGGCAATGACAGGCGCCAACGGCGGATTGCTCGTTGTTGCCGCCGATGACCCCTCCATGCATTCATCCCAGAATGAACAGGACTCCAGGTTTTATGCCGATTTCGCAATGATTCCGGCTCTCGAACCTTCCAACCAGCAGGAAGCATACGATATGGCATCCTATGGTTTCGCACTGTCGGAGAAATTCCGCATTCCCGTTCTTGTCAGGTTTGTTACTCGCCTGAGCCATTCCCGCGCAGTGGTGGAAACCGAGGATATGCCTAAAGAGGAAAACGGACTGTCATATCCGGAAAATCCCAAGCAATGGGTTCTTATGCCGGCTATTTCCAAACAGCGCAACCGCCGTCTTATCGCCGATTTCGACAATTTTGCAAAGGAATCGGATGTGTCGCCGTTCAATAGCTATATCGAAGCTCCGCATCATGAGATCGGCATCATAGCGAGTGGTATCGCCTATAATTATCTGATGGAGGTATTCGGCGGAGAACTTCCTTTCCCCACTGTCAAGATAAGTCAATATCCACTCCCGGTCAAACTTATAAGGCGTCTCTACAACTCCTGCGATTCTATCCTCGTTCTCGAGGAGGGACAGCCTTTCATTGAAAAGAAGGTGAGAGGTATTCTCGAACTGGGTAAGCGTGTTTACGGCAAACTTACAGGTGAGGTTGTACGTGACGGTGAATTGACTCCCGATGAGGTGAAACGCACTATTTCGGAAATTGCACCCGGACAGTGCCCCGAAACCAAAGTAGACCGTCAGGCATCGACCACTGTAGTTAACCGGCCGCCGGCACTTTGTCAGGGTTGCGGACACAGAGATGTCTATTCGGCACTTAACGAGGCACTTGAAAGTTATGTCAATCCCAAAGTATTCGGAGACATAGGTTGCTATACACTCGGATTCCTGAAGCCTTTCAATGCAATAGACTCATGCGTTGATATGGGAGCTTCGATCACAATGGCCAAAGGAGCCGCCGATGCAGGTCAGCATCCGTCGGTAGCCATTATCGGAGACTCTACATTCACTCATAGCGGTATGACCGGTCTTCTCGATGCTGTCAACGAGAACACGCCGATGACGGTGATAATCTCCGATAACCTTACCACAGGTATGACCGGAGGTCAGGATTCACAGGGAACCGGCAAACTTGAAGAGATTTGTCTCGGTATCGGAGTGAATCCGGAACATCTGAAAACCATCGACTCGCTTCCGAAAAATCATGACGAGATGGTCGCTCTATTCAAAAAGGAGATTGATTATGAAGGTCTGTCGGTGATCATTTCCAGAAGAGAATGCATTCAGACCGCAAGACGGCATGCGTCGGCCAAGAAATGATGCGCGTGAATTTAATAACTAACCCACATTAGACTTTCCATGAAAAATGACATTATACTGGCGGGCGTAGGCGGTCAGGGCATTCTGACAATCGCCACAATTCTCGGAGCCGCCGCATTGAAAGAGAATTTATATCTTAAGCAGGCCGAAGTTCACGGCATGAGCCAGCGTGGCGGCGATGTTCAGTCGAATCTGCGAATCAGCTCAGAGCCTATCCATTCTGATCTCATACCCCTCGGGGGGGCCGATATGGTGGTTTCTCTCGAACCGATGGAGGCACTGCGTTATGCGCATTATCTTTCGCCCGAAGGATGGATAATCACAAATACCAATCCTTTCGTGAACATGGATAATTATCCGGATGAAGAGAAAGTTATTAAGGAGCTCGAAGCTTCGGGCAATCTTGTTGCTTTCAATATGGATGAAGCTGCCAAAGAACTGTTGTCGCCCAGAAGTTCGAATATGATTCTACTTGGAGCCGCTTCTCCGTTCATTTCTATTGACAAAGAGAAAATAGAGGAAGAGATAGCCCGTTTCTTCAGCCGCAAGGGTGAAAAGATAATCGAGAGCAATATACGTTGTTTCCGCAAAGGAAGAGAGTTTACAGAAAACATTCTAAATAGCTGATACCATGTTTCCACTTGATATTGATAGAATGGAATCGGTTGTGAGAAGATTATCCATTATGGATCTCTCTTCGGCCACAATCCGACAGATTTGCGCACTTGCCGTCTCTCTTGAGAACGAGGCTCAGGAAAGAATGGTACATCTCGAAATCGGCAATCCCGGCCTTGATGCCGAAAATATAGGAGTAGAAGCTGAAATCGGTGCCCTCAGAAGAGGTGTGGCCAACAAATATCCCAATATTTCAGGAATTCCTGAACTGAAAAAAGCCGGGAAAGATTTTCTAAAAGCATTCATCGGTATAGACGTTCCGGAAAAGGGAATCGTGCCGACTGTCGGATCAATGCAGGGCAGCTTCACTCTGATGCTAATTCTGGCGCAACGTCTGAAAGGTAAAGATACAATGCTTTTTATCAATCCCGGTTTCCCGGCACAGAGGAATCAGGCGAAACTTCTGAACATCAAAGAGAAAGCATTCGATATCTATTCTTATAGAGGGAAAAAACTCGAGGAGAAACTCGAAAGCATACTGAAAGAGGGGAATATCACGGGAATTATCTACAGCAATCCCAATAATCCGGCGTGGACGAATCTTACGGAGGAAGAGCTTGAGATAATAGGACGTCTTGCAACCAAATATGACGTCATCGTTCTTGAAGATCTTGCCTATATGGGTATGGACTTCCGCACGGACATCAGCCGGCCGTTTGAGCCGCCATATCTGCCGACTGTGGCGAGATATACAGATAATTATATTTTGATGCTCTCCGGATCCAAGATCTTCAGCTATGCAGGACAGCGTATCGCTGTGGTGTGCATGAGCGAAAAGGTTTATGACCGTAGATATGAGTTCTTTGAGAAATTCTATGAGATGCCCGCTTTCGGCGACGCTTATATTTTCGGTGTGCTCTATTGTTCATCCTCCGGGACATCCCATTCGGCACAGTTTGCCCTTGCTTCAATGATGGAGGCGGCAGTGAAGGGTGAACTCAATTTTGTGGAGCATTGCCACAGTTATGCCGACAAGGCCGAGAAAGCAAAGGAGATTTTCCTGAAAAACGGCTTCCATATAGTTTATGAACTTGACGGGGAACGTCCTATTGCGGACGGCTTTTTCTTCACAATCGGATACAAAGATATGGATACGCTCACACTCTTGCGCGAAATGCTTCGTCATGGAGTGGCTTCAATTCCTTTGTCGAGCACAGGCAGCGAACGCAATGGAGTGAGGATCTGCGTATCGATGATCAAGGATGAGAAAGATTTCGCTCTTCTTGACAAATACCTGCAGCAGTTCAATTCCGAACATTCTTAGAGTATGAATGATTCAATAAAATATGTGAGTGCCGAAGAGGCTGTGAAACTCATCGAAAGCGGTGACCATGTTTATATACAGGGTTCCACTTCATTGCCGGAAACATTGGTAGAGGCTCTTGCCGCGCGTGGAAATGAACTCAGAGGAGTCACGATATATTCGGGATTCGCAGTTGCAAGACGCCGTTCTCCGCTCTGTCGTCCGGAATATAAGGATTCCTTCCTTATAGATTCATTTTTTGTGTCGAATGCTTTCCGCGACTGGATTGCCGAGGGATACGGGACGATGACCCCGAGATTTCTCGGGGAAGTCCCGGATTTGTTCCGTGACGGGACATGCCGCGTTGACGTGGCTATGATTAACTGTTCTTTGCCCAATGAGGATGGCCTCGTGAGTTTCGGAGTATCGGCGGATCTTGCTGTTGGGGCTGTTGAATGCGCTGATAGAGTGATCGCTCAGATCAATCCCCATGTCCCGTTCACTCCCGGCGACGCTACTATCCATCTGTCGCAATTGAGCGCGGCTGTGGAAGTGGACGATCCACTTGTTGAGGTTCCAACAGCCGTGCCGACCGATGCTGAGATAAATATCGGCCGGAGCATTGCGGAGCTGATTCCTGATGGTGCGACGCTACAGATCGGAGTCGGAGGAATCCCCAATGCAGTGATTCGTGCTTTGAAGGACCATCGTCATCTGGGTCTTCATACGGAAGCCATGACCGACGGTGTGCTCCCTCTTCTGGAAAGCGGCGTAATCGATAATTCGATGAAAAAAGTGCTGCCCGGGCTATCGGTGGCCTCGCTGGCTTTGGGTTCCCGCAAATTATATGATTTTCTCGACAAGAATGACAGCGTGGTGTTCAAAGATGTGGCATGGACCAATAATCCCTACACAATCGCACAGAATCCCAAGGTTATGTCGATAAACTCATGTCTCGAGATTGATCTGACCGGTCAGGTTTGTGCCGATTCGATCGGAAAAAAGATCTATTCCGGTGTCGGCGGTCAGCATGACTTCGTGTTCGGTTCGTCCAAAAGCGAAGGAGGGTTATCATTCCTTGCGATGCTTTCCAAAACTTCCAAAGGCGGCAACAAAATCAAGCCCGTACTTACGGAAGGGGCAGGAGTCGTGACGACCCGTTTCCAGACAAATTATGTAGTGACAGAGTATGGAGCGGTGAATCTAAGAGGAAAGAATCTGGCCGAAAGAGCGAAACTGATGATATCGATAGCTGCGCCTGAATTCCGTGAAGAGCTTGATCGAGAGGCTTATGAAAGATTCGGTTACGCATACAGGCGGATCCGATGAAACATAATCTTGTTTAAATTGTTAATTATTTTGAAAAGTCAATGGATTGTCAACCCGACATTCCGGCTAAATTCAAAACTATCGACAATGGAAAACAAGATTCTTGACGCAGTAAAAAATGCACTGCGAGGTCTGGGTGGCTACGGCCGTCCTCAGTTACAGCCTGTTCCGGTGAGGGTCGGAAAATGACCAGCCGGGACAGGCTGATGACTACAGTGCAATACGGTCAGGGTATATACGTTTTGTGTATAGGCCTGAATTTGAAACAGGAGGTTAGAAAAGATGATGAAAGGTCATGATCACAGAATTTCTCTAAAGGAAGAACTTACAGCCCAAAACACGCCGGCCGTAAGGATGATTCGCCGTGCTGTTATAATAGGCTGTATTGTCAATGTCTTTCTTACCGGAATCAAGCTTGGGTTCGGATATTTCGGACACAGTGATGCTCTTTGGGCTGATGGTTTCCATTCACTGGGCGATGCATGTTCAGATCTCGTGATGCTTGTGTTTGTCGGGTTATCGTTCCATAAACCCGGAAGCGATTTCGCTTATGGATATGGTAAGTTCGAGACTCTTGCGTCTATTCTTATTTCCTGCGTTTTGCTTTATTTCTCCATCACGATTTTTGCAAATGGAGTTGATAGGATAATATCTTATACTCAAGGAGAGATTCTTCCGCATCCCGACGGATGGACTATAGTTGCCATAGTGATTGCGATGTTTGCAAAAGAGGGGCTGTTCAGATTTTATAAAAGTGTCGGCAAACGCACGAGGAGTCAGGCGATGCTTTCGAGTGCATGGCACCACAGGGCAGACGCTTTATCTTCCATAGCTACGCTTGTCGGTGTGACTTTAGCTCATTTTGGAGGTGACAGTCTCAGAATTTTCGACCCCTGTGTGTCGCTCCTCATAGCAGTTATGATTTTCGTTGCCGCGGTGCGACTTATTGTCCCTGCATTCCTTGAACTTATGGATGTTTCAGCGCCCGCTTCCGTAAGGCGCGAAGCTCGGGAAACCATTGATTCCACTCACGGTGTGGAATCGATAATAGAGTTGAAGAGCCGTAAGAGCGGCCCATTCTATATATTCGATATAAAAATAGGTGTCCGATCCGGCATTTCTGTAGATGACGGATATAAGATAGCTGAAGATGTCAGAAAGAGACTTATAGAAAGATTCGGCTCTAATATCCTTATCGGTATCTCCACACTACCCGATAATCAAGGCCCCGTTTTAAGGCGCCGTTCCTAAATTTTCACAACGCTTTACAAAAATCAGCAGGCGGCATCCATCATTAAAGCCGCCTGCTGATTTTTTGATATGGAGAGCCACAAATAAGCTTATTTTATTTTATTACTGTCCGCTAAACTTTTGAGGTCAACTGAAAATTAGGGCTGATTCCGTT
>URNY01000122.1 GCA_900549375.1 uncultured Bacteroidales bacterium
CCGAGCCGATTCCAACAGATCGGCGTTATGGCGCAGGCATTCGCACTTCAATGGATCGAGTTCACAAGCTGTAACTCTATTCCCGTGCATTGCAATCGACATGGCATCGATGCCGAGCCCTGCCGTCATGTCGAGCACCCGTTTGCCGGAACCGCAAAGCGATGCGTGATAAGCGGCCACGCGTTCATCCGACGCCTGCTCGGAGGAGATGCCATCGGGAAAGAGAAAATGCCGTTGGCTTATGAATCCGGCAAGCTTTCGCGAGCATTTCTTGCGAAGAGATATCTGCAAAATTGCGAAATCCAAAGGGAACCCGAGATCATGCCCCGCATATTTCAGGGCAAGGTCCGAAGCATCCTCACCGGCATGGCCTTCGATGAAATCGAAAAAGCTCTCTTTAAGATTATTTAAAATCGGAGATTTCATTATCAGAGGCGAAATTACTAAATTTGTGGCTTAAGCCAAAGAAGAGTGAAAAATTTTGCAGCTATAGATTTCGAGACGGCCAACGGAAATCCGTCGAGCGTATGCAGCGTTGGTATAGTGGTGGTCAGAGACGGAGAAATAACCGATAAGTATTACAGCCTTATCCATCCCGCGCCTAATTATTATTCGCCGGGCAATGTGGCCGTGCACGGGCTGACGCGCTCCGATACGGATAATGCCGACTATTTTCCTGAAGTGTGGGCCGATGTCGTTCAAAGAATCGAGGGGCTTCCGTTAGTGGCCCATTTCAGCCGATTCGACGAGAGGTGTCTGCGTGCGGCTTTCGCACGCTACGAGATGACCTATCCCGACTATCGTTTCTACTGCACTTGCGAGGCTTCGCGCCGCTATTTCGGACGACGCCTGCCGAATCATAAGCTCGACACGGTAGCGGCTGCCTGCGGTTATGACCTGACCAATCATCATCACGCCTTGGCTGATGCCGAGGCATGCGCAGTGATTGCCATGACCATCCCGATGGGCGCGAGATGAAGTTCTCAGCGGGCTCATAACCGGAGTATCGTAAAGATGCTTTTTCAAATCTCAGCGATTATTAGTATATTTGCATGAGGTTTGCGGCGCATAGCGGTGCGCACCTGTATTGTCAACGCATATGATGAAGATAACAAAAATACTCTCGATAATATTATTGGCGGTTGCTTTCGCCGGTTCGGAGGCGGAAGCCAAAGTGGCTGCAAAACATGATTTTGTAGTCGTGATCGATGCCGGTCACGGCGGAAAAGACATAGGCGCCACCGATAACAATGTGAAGGAGAAGGATATCAACCTCGGTGTCGCAAAGAAACTGGCCGCGCGCATCCGCAAAGAGTTGAAGGGGGTGAAGGTTGTAATGACCCGCGACAATGATACTTATATCACCCTGCAGGAACGCGCCGATATCGCCAACCGCAACAAAGGAAATCTTTTTATTTCGATTCATACCAATTCGGTAGATAAATCCAATCCCAACAGAAAGAAAGTATCAGGCTCTTCCGTATATGCCCTCGGGCTTCATAAAGATCAAAACAATCTTCAGGTGGCACGCCGCGAGAATTCGGTGATAGAGCTTGAGAAGGATTACGAGCAGAAATACAGCGGATTTGATCCGTCGAAAGATGAATCATATATAATTTTCGAGATGGCCCAGAAGAAGAATCTGGGTCAGAGTCTCAAATTCGCCTCTTTGGCGCAGAAGCATCTCGTGAAAGATGCCTCGCGCGCCGACAGGGGAGTGAAACAGGCCGGTTTCTGGGTGCTTTGGGCTACTTCAATGCCGGCTGTGCTCGTTGAGCTCGATTTTATCTGCAATCCGAATTCGGCAGTGTTCATGGGTTCTGAAAAGGGTCAGGATAAACTTTCGGGAGCCCTCTTCAAGGCTGTAGAGAAGTACGTGGATTTGCAACGCGACAAGGATAACACAGCTTCCGCCGCGGAAGAATCCACAGTGACCGAGAGCGAAGGCACGCCGCTGATCGCATCGGCTCCGGAAGTCCGCAAGACCGTGGAAGCTCCGGCCGCACCCGCACGCGGCGCCGTTTACAAACGCCGACGCCGCTCCGACGCCGCCAGAAAAGCTTCAGCGCTGAGAAATGTCGAAACTGCCGCTATCCCTCTGCATCGCGAGAATGAGCGCGTGGCTATCGTAGAGAAAAAAAGCGAGCAGTATGTAGCCTCCGCAAATGCCACGGAGAAGAGCGATGAAACTAAAAAATCGAAAAAGAAGAAAAAGAGGGATTCCAAAAAATCCGAAAAATCAAAGTCGGGTAACGTCAGGACGTATAAGAACAAACAGGTAGTGGTGAACCCCGACGGTTCGCTGTCGCCCATGAACGGGGAGGAGAGAAGAAAAGTGGAACCGAAGAGGCATCAGGCCGCATCGTCGTATCATTCGAAAGTCGGCAAGATCACCACGGTCTATAAGATCCAGATACTGGCAAGTGCCGACCTTCTGAAGCAGAATAATCCGAGATTCTGCGGTTTGACGCCGATAAAATCGTTTAAAGAGAACAATCTATATAAGTATACCTATGGGGAAAGCGAGAATCTCAAAGAGATCGAAGCATTGCTTAAATCTGTAAAAGAGAAAATCCCCGATGCTTTTATTATCTCAAATCGTAAATAAGTTAAATATTCGTGTATCCGGATGTTTCCCCAATATTCAAATAAAGGTTATGAAAAAAATCGTTTCGAAAGAGTTTATAATCGGAATCTCAGTGATAGCCGCGATTGTCGTGCTCTTTTTCGGCATCGACTATCTGAAGGGAATCAATCTTTTCAGCCCGGCCAATTTCTATTATGTATCCTATGATAATGTGGCAGGTCTGGAAGTCTCGGCTCCGATCACCATCAACGGTTATAAAGTGGGTCAGGTCAGGGAGATTCAGTTCGATTATCAGAAACCCGGAAAGATCAAAGTGCTGATGGCCCTCAATAAGGACCTGAAAATTCCGGTTGATTCAAAGGTTAAGATGGAGTCGACCCTCATGAGCGGCGCTTTTATGAATATTACTTTAGGATCGAGCAAGAACTTCATACCCGTCGGTGGCGATATAGAAGCGATAGAATCGTCGGATCTGATGTCATCCTTATCCAACGACATCATGCCAGCCGTCAATTCGATATTGCCACGGGTTGATTCCCTCCTTTATAATCTCAACCGGCTTGCAGGGGATCCGGCACTTCTGGCCTCAATCCAGCGTCTTGACGGCATCACGGGCGATGTTCTCGCAGCTACCGGCAGCCTCCGCGGTGTCCTTGGAAAAGATGTGCCTCTCGTGATGCGCGATGTAAAATCGATATCCCGGGGTCTCGACACGGTACAGGCAAACCTCGGCGCTCTGTCGTGGCAGCTCAAGACATTGCCGCTCAATGCCACGGTCGACAATGTCAACGAGCTAACAGCCAATCTCAGCGCCTTCTCAAAACAACTCAACGATCCGAATTCAACACTCGGTAAACTCATGAACGATCCCGAGCTTTATAACCGTCTTGGTAGAGTGGCAGCTGATGTCGATTCGCTGATTGTGGATATCAAGAAGAATCCCAAACGCTATATCAGCATAAAACTGCTTTAAGTATCTGTTTCGTCTTTGGAAACCGAAGACGTTCTTATTTGAATTGATTCCAAATAAGAAAAATTTTTGGCAAATCATCTTAATGCGGATTATATAGCTTTTTGAACAGAGATGTTAAATTGGCCCGGTTCATCTGAATCGGGCCAATATTCTTTAAAACAACGTTTTAGCGCGTAGCCGGATCAAAGAAAATATGTAGTATTTTGAGGCCGCTACAAACGTTTGATTTTCAGAACAGTATAAATTACTGAAATTTTCCAAATTTCAGCTCATTTTTTTTTGTGGTTTTTTTGTCCTTATTTTGTAAGCGTTTCGCGTAAAGATATCATAGGAATATGTTGCCGGATTACATAAACAAGTGGACACAATGCCTCGGCCTGATAAAAGACAATATCGGCCCCGAGCGTTTCGACACATGGTTCGCATGTGCCGAGCCGGTGTCTTATTCCGACAACCGTCTCACCTTGCGTCTTCCCTCGATGTTCTATTACGAGAAATATGAAGACGACTTCTACGAGATACTATCCCTTGCGCTGAAGAAAGTCTTCGGACACAAGGTGCAGCTGGACTACGATGTGGCTATTGTCTCCGATGACAACAGTTCTCAGGTGAAGATCGAGAGCCCTGAGAAATCGCACGTCATTAAAGGGAAATTGTCGGCTTCGATCCACCGTTCGCCGGTTGAGAAGCGTGAGCCGGATTTCGACCCTCAGCTCAATTATTCTCTGAATTTCGAGAACTATTGCATAGGGGAGAGCAATCGTCTGCCATTCACAATCGCCGAATTCATAGCCAACAATCCCGGAAAGCAGGAATTCAACCCGTTTTTCCTTTACGGCAATGTTGGAGTGGGCAAAACACACCTGATGCAGGCAGTAGGAATCCGAATCAAGGAGAAGAACCCGAAGGCGAAGGTGCTTTTCATCCCCATCAAGCAGTTTCAGAATCTCTATGCCAACGCATATCTGAAGAAATCGATCCCTGCATTCATCAACTGGTTTCAGCAGATGGACGCCATATTATTCGATGATCTGCAGGAGCTTTCGAATAAATCCGGAACCGCCGAGGCTCTTTTCCCGATTTTCAATCATCTGCAACAGAACAAGAAGAATATCATATTCACCTGCGACCGTCCACCCATGGAGCTCGACGGCATAGCCGACAGGCTTATCGACCGTTTCAAGTGGGGTATCACAGAGCCGCTTCCCGATCCCGATTATTCGCTTCGCAGAAAGATACTTGAATTCAAGTCGAAGAAGAACGGACTCGGACTTGGAGAGGACGTGATCGATCTGATTGCAACGCAAGTCACAGGTTCCGTAAGGGAACTCGAGAATATCGTGAACGGATTGCTTACCCGCTCGATTGTGAAAAACGAGCCGCTTTCCGTCGAACTTGCCAAAGAGGTGATGAGCCATGTGGTTAAATCGCCTGAAAAGCGTCCGGTGAATTTCGAGATGATAGTAGAATCGACAGCCGAGTATTTCAACCTCAACGCCGATGCGATATTCTCGAAAAGCCGTCAACGCGACATCGCCGATGCGCGTCAGGTCATAATGTATCTATCGCATAAATACACTCAGCTTTCCTCTCCGGCAATCGGAAGCAAGCTCAACCGCAAACATGCCACCGTGCTTCACGGCATCGCCTCCGTTAAAGACCGTCTGCCGATTTGCAAAGAACTCTCGGAAGCCGTATCCGCAATCGAGAACGACCTCACAAAATAGAGATCATTTCATTTTCAGACTGTCGAGCAGTAACTCCAACGTCAGCCTATTCACTCCGAGCGAAAGAAGCGTATCGCTATCTCTTTTGAAAAGAGATTCGAAACGGGATATGTCATTATCGGCGGACTGTCGGTATAATTCGATGGCCCGCTTGATATTGCCGGTCACCAAGTAAGCGTGTCCCGCATTCAGAAAGTCTTCTGCAGAAGGCGAATCTTCAAGAATACGCTCATAAAGCTGTGTGCTCTTGTCGGTATTCCCGGCCATGAGCTCCACCCATGCCAAAGATCTGTTTATGCCCATGTCTGCAGGATCGAGATAGAGCGCATGATAGAAAGATGCGAGAGAACCCTTGTAATCGCCCGACTCGAAAAGAGCCGAGGCATGATGGCGCAGCAACGTCACATTGTCCGGATCATTTTCGATAGCCTTGCCATAATAGCGGGCGGCAAGTTCGTAGTTGCCGATCTTGCGGTTGATATATGCGAGTTTCTTTATGAGCCATTGTCCCGGCTCCTTAAGAAGTTCCGCTCTTGAATATGCCTCTGCCGCATCTTTATACATCTTGAGATTCTGCAGACAGAAACCGGTTTTCTCCCAATATGCGCTTTCACCGCCATCCGATTTTTCCAGTTCCCTGAATAGAGAGAGGGCTTCGGCAAAATATCCGCGTTTGAAATAGAATTCGCTCGTAACCCTTACAATCTCTTCGTCGGCAAGCATTTCTCCGACAACGGGTAATGCCTGCAGATCGAATGTATAGATGAATGGATCGTCGAATTCATCCTTTTTGCGGAATAGTTTAAAGAAGCGGTATAGCTCCCGGATGAATGACGTTGCGGCGGAGTTGAATTCCGGACGGGCTGTCTTGAGGAGTCGCTCGCGGTTCTCTTCGATAAACTGAGTCATCTGGGCTTCGAACTGACCGAGCACCATATCCTTCTGCTGTTCAGGCATCGCCCTGAGAGCGAGAGCGAGAGAATACTTATCGCTTTCGCACATATTCTCACCCATGCCGAAAAGTGTGAGCAAAGAGTCGCGCATTTTGTCGGGGAGGCCGAGCGATGGGTGAGAGGCGTCGAAAGGTATGAACCAGGAAAAAACGTTGTTGAAAAACGGGAATCCTTTCAGATTGGAAAACGTGACCATCATGAGGTCGGCGCCTTCGGTCTGCATTTCCGAAAGTTCGCGGAGCTTGTCGGCGATACCGTTTTTCTCGAGCATCTCTTCCCATTCCGGATTGTTGTCGAATGCAGGAGTGTCACTCTCCATCGACTGCTCTTTCATCTTTTTCATAATGTCGGGCCGGAGTTTCATCAGCTCCGGAATCACCTCCTCCTTCATCTTGGAAGTGACGCGGTCGGTGTCGCGAGTGCGTATGAGCTCGCGCGACACATCCCTCAGGCGGCTGTAGGTCACCAGCGAATCCTGCCAGAGCGAAAGACGCCCCGTAATCTCCTTATCGGCCGCAATGCGGTCGGCATGACGTCTCATGGCGAGAAGGATGCCCACAAGAGCTCTTGCAGCCATGGCTTCCGATGATTTTTCATAGATATCTATCAGAGCCAAGAATTTATCGCGGTCATAATATCCAAGAAGCGAGAGCGTGAAAGCGGAGATCACCACCTTTTTCAGCGCCTGTGAAGAGTTGTCGTCGACAGCCGCTTCCGCAGCCGCCCAGACATTGGATTTGCGGCGGCTGCATGCCCAGAGCAGATTGAAGATGTCCTGAAGCAGCCTGTCTTTCTCGGAAGAGAGCGAAGCGTCCGCGCTTCCGGCTGATTCCGCAAGTCCGGCTTTGCTTTCCACCTCCTTTAGTTCTGAGTACAGTCGGCTGAAATCAAGATTGCGGTGGTCGCATATCCTGACGGTTGAAAACAAAATCTCAGGGCTATCCTTTGTCTGCTTTCGGATCAGTATGTCGTCGGCGATATCCCGAAGTGTGGAGACTGTTTTGTCGCGAACGGCCTCACGCGATGGATCTTCCGCACCTTCAATGAGATAATGCAGCATATAGCCATAATTGTCCCGAATGTTTTCAATATTTGCATGCAGGTCGAAAAAACCTTCACCCGAAGAAACATCAAGCAGAATCGATGCGGCATCGGCCACCATTTTGGAATCGAGTTTTCTCTCAGCTTCAGAAATACGTTCCTTTAATTGGTCTAAAGTCATAAGCTAATAATCAAATGAAGTCGCCGGGACTTCGTGATTGTATCTGCTATAACAACAAATCTCACGCCAAATTAACTGTTTTACGCGAAAATGTGTTAAATTTGTATCCGCCGTTCTCTTCAAGGAAACTGCATGACACTGCGCGATAATATAAACAAATATATATTCTGATATTATGGTAATACAAAGATGGCAGTCAGTGCTGCTTCTGATAGCAGTGCTGTTGATGGGAGCTTTCACATTCCTTTCTCTCGGTCAGATCCAGTTGCCCGAATACACACTAAACTTCACCACTCTGGGCTTCTACATTGAGGAAGAGGCGGCCGAAGGTGCGGCTACAGGGTTTGTGGCCCGCACATGGATTTTCTTCATAATTTCACTTCTAAGTGCGATTATTCCTTTGGTGGATATATTCCTTTACCGCAACCTTCGCCTGCAGAAGAATCTCTGTCTGATGGAGATTCTGTTCCTTCTTGCTGTTGCGGCTGTAGGGTGCGCCTATGGCTATAACACGATTCCAGGCGGCGAGATCGGCTGGTCGTCGCTCATCATCGCTCCGTTGCTGGCTTTTATTTCCGTTGTGGCGGCTTATTACCGTATCTCATCGGATCAGAAGCTTCTTCGCGCTGCCGACAGAATCCGCTGAAGCCAGAGCTATTGGTCTGAGGCAAGAATCTTC
>URNY01000123.1 GCA_900549375.1 uncultured Bacteroidales bacterium
TTTCCGATGCGCCCGGAGAAAAGCTGCTTACGATATATATCGAAGATTTCCGATGCGCCCGGAGAAAAGCTGCTTACGATATATGTCGAAGATTTCCGATGCGCTCGGAATAAAGCTGCTGACGATATAAACCGGAAAAATTCCTTGCCGGCGGAATGTCCGATATTCGGGGGAAATTGTTATATTTGTAAAAAATGATGGCTGCGGGCCGTCATGAAGCGCTTTAAGGAACAGAGTCTAATGAAACTGTCTATCGATAAATGGATCCGGAGACTCGGTATGCCGCTGATTTACACCGACGACGGCAAGCTGTGTTTTCTGATCGATACGGGTGCCTCCTACAACGTTCTTCTACGCGAGGCGTACGAACGTTATAAGTCCTCTTTCACCAAGCTGGGAAAGGATGACTTCCTCTTGGGCATGGTTGGAGATCCCCAGAAGATCTTCATGGTGACAGGCGACATCTCTTTCGGCGGCGTCAGCTATAACGGAGAGTTCGGCGTGCTCGAAGGCACCGATGCCATGAACAACGTGAAGATACTCACGGGCCTGCAGATCGATGGCGCCATCGGCGTCGAATTCCTTACCAAATACGGCCTTGTGCTCGACTTCGCCCGCAACGAGCTCTACGACCTCAACGCCTGAACCAGGACCCCGTTAACTTCTTTTTTGTTTATCCGTTGCCCGATTGTCGCAAAAAATAGCTAAATTTGCAAATTATTCCGCATTAGGGCCTTTTAGAACCCGTTTCTTATCGCGCGGAGATACAGCAATCGCAACTTTGGCTATGTTGACGAAAAAATACAATCTTATCAACAACATCACCGGCTGGGTGATATTTGTGATCGCCCTCGCCACTTATTGGCTCACCCTCGAGCCCACCGCCTCCTACTGGGATTGCGGTGAATTCATAATTCAGGCCGACAAATTGGAAGTGGGTCACCCGCCGGGCAACCCGATCTTCATGCTCACCGCGAGGTTTTTCGCGAATTTCGCCCCCGATGCCGCCGCGGTGTCGGTGATGGTCAACGCCATGAGCGGACTGCTGTCGGCATTGACAATCCTGTTGCTCTTCTGGACGATAACGCATTTCGTGAGGCGACTTACAGTGGCCGACGGCCGCCGCGAGGAGCTCACGCTCACGCAATATCTCGTGATAATGGGTTCCGGCGTTGTCGGCGCTTTGGCCTACTGCTGGAGCGACACTTTCTGGTTCTCCGCAGTCGAAGGAGAGGTCTACGCCTTCTCCTCCTTCTGCACCGCCTTAGTGGTATGGCTTATCCTCAAATGGGAGAACCGAGCCGACAAACCCCATTCCGACCGTTATCTGATACTGATAGCCTATATCATCGGCGTGAGTGTCGGCGTGCATCTCCTCAACCTGCTATGTATCCCCGCGGTGGTTCTCGTGTTCGCCTACCGCAAATGGAAGGATATGGACCTGGTGAAATCGCTGATAGCCCTGCTAATCTCCTTTGTGATCATCTTCTTCGTGCTCTACGGCCTTGTGCCCGGCTTCATCAAGATGGCCCAGCGATTCGAGCTTCTCTTCGTGAACGGTTTCGGCCTTGGCTTCAATAGTGGCGCCCTCTTCTACACCCTTCTTGTAGTAGCCGTGTTCGTCTGGGCCCTCTATGAGATCGGCGCTCAGAAATCCCCGTTGCTCATCAAGTTATCGCTACTGCTTGCCGTGACGCTCTCCGGCATGTTCTTCATCGGGAGCGGCTGGTGGATAGGGTGGCTGCTGACGGCGCTCTTCGCCGCCTGGCTCTTCATACGCCGCGGCCGCGGCCTTCCGATGCGCCAGCTGAGCGTGGCGATGTGGAGCATCGCCGTGATATTCGTGGGCTACTCGAGCTATGCGCTCATCCTGATCCGTTCGAGCGCCGACACCCCCATGAACCAGAACTCTCCCGACAACGTATTCGACCTCGCTTCCTACCTCAACCGCGAACAATATGGCGAGACGCCCCTGCTCTATGGCGAGACGCTCTATTCCTCGCCTCAGAAGAAGCTCGTCGGCGTGGCCTCCGACACCGTGACCTACCGCGAAGACGGTTCGCCGGTGATTGTGAACTATCCCATCTATCAGCAGAATGTAGAACCCGGAAAAGCGCTCTATGTGAAAGGGGTGAAAGGGGCCGAGCCCAAGTCGGAATACGGTTTCCTCACCGAGGGGGATAAAGCTTCCAACGCCTCGCACGCCATGCGCGGCGGCGATTACTACGTGAAGCGCGACAACAAGCCGGAGGTCAGGATGAACCCCGAGCTGAACATGCTTTTCCCTCGCATCCACAGCCGCCAGCACCGCGACGCCTACCGCCAGTGGGTATCGCTCGACACCACAAGCTCGAATCTCAAAGAGCTTTATGCCGTGGATGAAACCACCGGCGAGAAAGTGCCCGAGAGCGACCTGCAGGCCGAGCCGTTCGTCAACCAGATGACGGGCACCATCAACTATCCGCAGAAATATGGCTACCGTCCCGACTATTCGCAGAACTTCTCCTTCCTGCTGAACTATCAGATCTCCCACATGTACATGCGTTATTTCATGTGGAACTTCGCCGGGCGTCAGAACGATATCAACAATCAGCGCGGCGAACTCGACGCCGGCAACTGGATATCGGGCATACCCTTCATCGACAACGCCCGTCTCGGCGACCAGTCGCTGCTCCCCGACGAGCTCGGCAAGGATAATCAGGGGCATAACGTCTATTATATGCTGCCTTTTCTTCTCGGCATCATCGGCCTGCTATGGCAGGCGTTCGCCGGCAAACGCGGCATCGAGCAGTTCTGGGTGGTCTTCTTCCTCTTCTTCATGACCGGACTGGCCATCGTGCTCTATCTGAACCAGACGCCGCTGCAGGTTCGCGAGCGCGATTACGCCTATGCCGGATCCTTCTATGCATTCGCCATATGGATAGGCATGGGAGTGGCCGGACTATGGCGCCTGCTCTGCCTGGCCATCAAGCGCAACGAGAAGGCGGCCGCCATCGGGGCCTGCGTGCTCGGTCTGGCGGTGCCCCTTCAGATGGTGAGCCAGACCTGGGACGACCACGACCGGAGCGGACGCTATGCGGCGCGCGATTTTGCCGTGAACTATCTCAACAGTCTCGAGCCGAACGCCATTGTGTTCTGCAACGGCGACAATGATACCTTCCCGCTATGGTATGCCCAGGAGGTGGAGGGAGTGCGTCCCGACGTGAAGATCATCAATCTGAGCTATCTGGCTTCCGACTGGTATGCCAATCAGATGATGCAGCAGACCTATAGCGCCGAGCCGGTGAAATTCACCGCCAGACCCTCCGACATAGCCTACGGCCGGATGGATGTGACAGTGCTCGGACGCGAGCGCGCGCCGGCCGACCTGTTGCAGAGCCTGCGCAAGATCTATGCCGGCAAGAGCAATAACAGCGACTACGGCTATCCGCAGTTCCCGTCGAGCGTGGTGACGATTCCGGTCGACCGCGAGGCCGTGCTGAAGCGCGGACTGGTAGCGGCCGCCGACACAGCCTCGATCGTGAACGAGATTGTGATCGACCTTGCCGCCGCTCCTTCGATACGCGACAAAGGATATGTGTCGCTCAGCGAGCTGCTGATGTTCGACATAATAGCCACCAATGCCGCCGAAGGCTGGCCGCGTCCCATTTACTGGTGTTCCACCGTCGGCTCCGAATATCATGCCGGACTCACCGACTATCTGCGCAGCACGGGTATGACGCATCAGCTTGTGCCTACACGTCAGGAGGGTCTGCCGGCACGCACCGACAAAGCCTATGGCGTAGTGACGAATTATAAGTGGGGCGGCGCCGACAAAGCCACTCCCGGGAGCCGTCCCTATTTCGACGAGACCGCCCGCAGGATGCTTGTTACGACGCGCAACTCGATGGTGGATGTCGTGGCCGAACTGATTTATCAGGGCGACCTGCTGCAAAAGGCCGGTGACAAGAAAGGTGCGGCTGCCGAATATAAGAAAGCCGTGAAAACGGCCGACCTGCTCGATAGCCGCCTGTCGGAGAACGTGGCGCGTTACGATGTGAACGTGGCCATGAAGTTGCCCGATTATTACGGCCAGTTAGGTCAGCGTCTGGGCGACAGCAAGCTCACCGACAAAGCCCGAAAGATGCTCTGGAGTCAGTTGGAAAGGCTGATACAGTTTGTGCGTTATCAGCAGAATATCGCCATGACTTTCGGCAATGTGCCTCTCACGATCGAGTCTCAGGCAATGCCCTACCAGTATTGGCGCTTCATCGAGCTTTACGAGCAGTATGGCGGCGACCGCCGCAAGACCGACGAGCTTCTGAAGCGCAACGGCCTGCGTCGCGAGGACCTGAAGGCGGCCTATACGCGCGCCTATGGGCCGAGGCATGACGATGCCGGGCAATATAGCGAAGCCGATTATATCAGAGAGCTTTCGAGTGTAGCCAAGACCGTGAACGAGCTTGCAGCTCTTCCGGTCACGGAATATGCCGCACGTCCGGAAGATGACCGCTATCTCGATTCGATGTATTATGAGGCTTATCGCCAATATATCGAGGCGGGCATAAGCAAGGAAGCACTTGATGCGGATCCGGAGATCAAGAAGGTTGATATGGATCGGAGCAAAAGGCTCTATGAGGCCTATAGCAAGAAATAATTTTGAATTTTGAATGTGGAATTTTGAATGTGGAATTTGGAATTAGATGCTGATTGAGCAACCGCCGGAAATAATCAGAGGATTTCTGCCGAATTCGGTTTTCCGGATGCCGGAGAGGGAGGGGAGGACGGTCTATCTCACCTTCGACGACGGGCCGATCCCGGAGGTGACGCCGCGTCTGCTCGACCTGCTCGACTCATACGGCATCAAGGCCACATTCTTCATGGTCGGCGACAACGTGCGGAAGTATCCGGAACTCTACCGGGAGGTGTTGCGTCGCGGACATGCCGTGGGCAACCATACGATGCATCATCTGCGGGGGTTCGCCGAGAAGAACGAGCGTTACCTTGAGGATGTGGAGGAGGCTGCGGGATATATCGAGAGCCGGCTCTTCCGTCCGCCTCACGGGTGGCTGCTCCGCAGTCAGGCCCGGAAGATAGGGGAGAAATACCGGATAGTGATGTATGACGTGGTGACGCGCGACTACAGCCGGCGGCTGACGGCCGACGATGTGGTGGCCAACGTGAGGCGATACGCGCGCCCGGGTTCGATTATCGTGTTCCACGATTCGCTGAAAAGCCTCCCGAGGCTCTTCGAGGCTCTCCCGAGAAGCATCGAATGGCTCAGGGAGAATAATTTTGAATTTGGAATGTTGAATTTTGAATGAAATGAGAAGAGTGCTGGTGGTTGGTGCCGGGGGATTTGCCGGCGGATTCCTGGTGGACGAGGGGCTGCACAGGGGTTATGAGGTGTGGGCCGGTGTGCGCGCTTCCACTTCCCGCCGGTGGCTCACGGATGAGCGCATCCGTTTCATAGAGTTCGACTTCGAGAAGCGCGAAAGCCTGTCGGCAACGCTCAAAACGGCTCTTCCCGAGGGCGAGCGCTGGGACTGGATTGTCTATAATCTCGGGGCAACGAAGGTGATGCGCTATGCCGATTTCTCCAGAATCAATTACGAATATCTGCGATATTTCACCACGGCGTTGAAATCGGCCGATATGATGCCCGAGAAGTTTCTGTATATGAGCAGTCTGTCGGTTATGGGCCCGGGCAATGAGAAGGGTTATAAACCTTTCGACGAGTCTATGATTCCGATGCCGAACACAAAATACGGGAGTTCGAAGCTCAAATCGGAGCTCTGGCTGCAGTCGGAGAAGATTCCCTACATCATATTTCGTCCCACGGGAATCTACGGACCCCGCGACCATGACTATTTCCTGATGTTCGAGTCGCTGGCAAAGGGCTTCGATTTCCTTGCGGGCTACCGGCGTCAGATGCTCACCTTCATATATGTGGAGGATCTTGCGCGGGCTGTTTACGATGCGCTTGAGAAGGCGCCTGTCGGCGAGACCTACGATATTTCCGAGCCGCGGGCCTACAGCCAGCGGGAATTCCGAAAACTGTCGGCGCGTGCGTTGGGTAAGAAGTTCGTGCTTCCGGTGAAGATGCCTCTGTGGGGCGTCAAGGCTGTGTCGGTTGTGGCCGAGCTCTGGGGCGTGGCGCGGCTGAAGCCCTCGACGCTCAACCGCGACAAATACCGCATAATGAAGCAGCGCAACTGGAATGTGGATGTTTCCAAGGCCGAGCGCGATTTCGGTTTTCGGCCGGAGGTTCCCCTCGACGAGGGAATCCGAAGGGCAGTGGAATGGTATCGCAAGGAGGGATGGATCAAGTAATAATATAAGAAAAGATGCCGGATACTTTAAGAAATAGCGGAAATTCGTGGCAGATGGTCGATGAGATCGTGGTGCCGGTGAATTCCACGGGCTCGGAGATGCCCGCGGGAATGAAGCCTGCAGCCAAGAAGGCGCCGGTGGCCGCGAAGGCATATCATATAACTGCCGATCCGGGCGCCAAGGCGAAAGCCGACTCGCTCGTGAGGGCCGTCAACGACTCTCTCGCGCGCGAGACGAGCGGCTACGGGCTTGTGCTCACCGCCCCCTATGCGGAAAACGCGCAGGATACCGCGCAGGCAACGCACACCGAGGTTCCCGCCGCAGATCTCCGGACGGAAGAGACCAACCTGCTCAAAGGGCACGGCATCTCATGGATTTTCGCCCTGCTGGCATTGCTTTTCTGCGCGGTGTGTCTGAAATTCAAGAACAATCCGCGCTATCTGCGCACTCTGCTTTCGGATCTGCGCGATGTCAGAACGCGCCACAACTTATTCGACGACACGGTGAGGGAGACCTCCTATCTTCTTCTTCTCAATATCACCTGGATATGCTGCGCCGGCGTGCTGCTATGGAGAGCGGTGATGCTCACGGCATTCAACCCTCTTCCCTGGTATTCCTTCAGCATTCCCGACCGGCCGCTTCCCGGCATCGGAATATGCATCGGGGCCGTGGCCATATATATGATCTTCATCTTCTGCGCTTATGCAGTTACAGGAAACGTATTCACCGACTCCAAGCTCACGAGGATATGGGTGAAGGGAGCGGCGGCATCTTTCGGCCTCCAGTCGTTCATCTTCTTTCCGCTGGCATTGCTCGCCCTTTGCTATCCTTTATGGACGGAGTGGATACTGCTGGCGGCCGCCGTGACGTTCACATTGGGTAAAATACTGTTCATCTACAAAGGTTTCAGAATTTTTTTCAGCCGGATGTCGTCGTGGTTGCTATTTTTGTACTACCTTTGCAGTTTAGAAATCGTACCCCTGATACTGACTTACCTTTTGGCACTTCTGGCATGCTCCAGATTTTTATGAAATAAGAACATCCAGTTGGCAATTTATAACAGATCACAACGCTAATGAAAGTAAAAAAGATCCTGGTTTCCCAGCCTCAGCCCTCCTCGGAAAAGTCGCCTTATTACGACGTCTGCAAGAAATATGACGTAGAGATGGTTTTCCGTCCTTTTATCAAGGTCGAAGGGCTCACGGCCAAGGAGTTCCGTCAGGCCAAGGTGAATCTGGCCGACTATACAGGTATCATATTCACATCGCGCACCGGTGTTGACCATTATTTCCGTCTTTGTGAAGAGATGAGGGTGAAGGTTCCCGACACGATGAAATATTTCTGCACCACCGAATCGATAGCTCTCTATCTTCAGAAATATATCGTATACCGAAAGCGCAAGATCTCATTCGGCAAAACCGGAAAACTCGACGACGAGCAGCTTCTCGCCGCTCTCGACAAGAATGGCAAGGAGAAATTCCTTTTCCCTATCTCCGATGTACACAAGGAGGATGTCAGCACGTTGCGCAGCCGCGGTCTGGACGTGACCAAGGTGGTGATGTACCGCACGGTGAGCAATGACTTCCGTCCGGATGAAAATCTGGATTACGATATGCTCGTGTTCTTCAGTCCGGCGGGAATAGCGTCGCTGAAGAAGAACTTCCCCGATTTCGATCAGGACGAGCGACCCACATACATAGCCACCTTCGGGTCGACCACGGCCAAGGCCGTGGAGGATGCGGGGTTGCGTCTGGATGTGTCGGCGCCCTCGGCGGCGGCACGCT
>URNY01000124.1 GCA_900549375.1 uncultured Bacteroidales bacterium
TTCCTCGCATCGCCGGTTTCGTCGCCATCTATTGTGAAGGCCGAAGAACTCGTCATAGGCGACAAAACCTACACCTTCAACAGACTGATCGACCGCAAGATCGGTCCCGGAACCCTCTATACCCGCATCCGCATTCCGGACTATCCGCTGAATGTGAATATCGTGACAGTCGATCTCAATAATCCTTACAACCGCATCGAGACTACTGTAGCCAATGAATCGGCAAAGGGCACCGAACAGCTCACCGATGCCGCACGGCGCCTCAACGCCCCTTCCCACCATCCTCTGGCAGCCGCAAACGCCAATTTCTGGGTTGTCAGTTCGCAGAAGGAATACCCACTTTACTCCGGGATAACCCGCAACGCAAGCGTGCGCAACGGCAAGATGGTTACGGAATCCAATCAGTTCAAGGAGAAATGGGACAAAGGAACGGGACGCACAGGCGTTGTCTCCGTATCCTACGACAAGACTCTCAACATCGACTATTGCACTTCGCGCATTAAATTCCGCAAGGCAGGCGGTTCGGAGAAGGATATCCACCAGTGCAACAAGGGATACCGCAACGGTCAGTTCTGCATGTACAACAGCTTCTACGGCCGCGACCGCGCTTTCATGCCCTATGAAGAGGAGGTGATCGATACGGAGAAAAACACCAAGCAGTTCCGCCTGCAGGAGAACGTGACAGACGCCACGGAGGTGCTTCTCGACCTCAATGAAGGAGAGAATTGGACCGGCGGCGAAGAGATACGTTTCACCGTCAAGGAGGTCCGCACAAACACCAATGGCCGCGGCACTCTCGGCTCTCACGACCTCGCCATCGCGGGCCGCGGTTCGGCAAAGCCTGAACTCGCCGTCGGCGATGAGGTGATTCTCAGATATTCATGGACATATCAGGGAGCCGTGAATCCGATTGTGGAGCAGGCCATCGGCGGAAACGCAATGGTGATGCGCCATGGCAAGCTCACCGAACACAACGACAACGAAACCTACAACAGTCAGGCATATTCCCGCACCGGCTACGGTTGCTCGGAAGACGGCAAAACCCTTTATATGATCGTCATCGACAAATCCACAGATCCTGTCTATGGCAAATCCGCCGGATGCTCCACAGCAGTGATGAGCGAGATCGCCCGCCATTTCGGTTGCTACAACCTTTCGAATTTCGATGCCGGCGGCTCGGCGGAGATGATGGTGGACTATGAGATTGTGAACAAGACCACCGAGAAGACGCCCCGCGCCGTGGCCAACGGCTGGATGGTATTCTCCACAGCCCCCGAGGGCGACACCGCTCTCGCCTCCATAGAGTTCGACAATCCGGAGATCAACCTGAATCCGGGCGAGAGCATCGTGCCCGTTATTCTCGGATATAACCGCTATGGCGAGCTTATCGAGAAAAACATTGCCGATTTCACCCTCTCCTGCCCCGCCGCCCTCGGCGAATGCTCGGGCAAGACTTTCAAGGCCGGAAGGGCTCCCGCCACTGGACTGCTCACGGCAACTGTCGGCAATCTCACAGTGAGCAAGACCGTGACTGTCGGCGGAGGATCCGCCGTCACCGACATAGAGACAGACACCGCTCCATCCGAACCCGTCTATCATGATCTCGCGGGGTTACGATGCGAACCACCACTTGCTCCCGGCATCTACGTCCGCTCAGAGAACGGCCGGTCAACACGAATCATCATCCGATGACATTGTTTAAACCAAAATAAAAATGAAAAGACTCATTCTTTCTCTCCTCGTCGCCGCAGTGGCTCTCGGGGTGGGCGCCGCCGAAAAGAAAGCGCTCAAGTATGTCGACGCCTCGACCTTCACCACCGTGAACAAAGCGCAGAACGACGGACTTCCTTTCCGCCGCCTCGACATCTCCAAATATCCGGGCCTCACCGCCAGGATGAAAACCTATTTCGGCTATCCCACGGGTATCGCTCTACGTTTCCGCACCGACAGCCCTGTGATCCGCGCCATCTGGGAAGTGCCCGACACCATGAACCGCACAAACAATCCTCCCATCGCTTCCAAAGGTCTTGACCTCTACATCAAGAACAAAAACGGCAAATGGACCTTCGCCGGTATCGGCACTCCCAAATACAACGGCAAGAAATATTCCTCCACAATCGTCGCCGACATGGACGGCTCGATGAAGGAATGCATGCTCTACCTCCCGCTCTTCATGGATCTCGACAAGCTTCAGATCGGAGTCAACGAAGATGCTAAAATTGAGAGCGACGGTGGCTTTACGCGCGCCCCGATTGTTGCGATGGGCTCCAGCTTCACCCATGGCGCGGGCAGCTCCCGCGCGGGAATGCCCTGGCCCGCTCAACTCTCCCGCCGCCTCGGAGTCGATATCGCCAACTTCGGAACGAGCGGCATCTGCAAGATGGAGCCGGTGCTCGCGGACATCATCGCCGACACAGATGCCGACATGTTCATCTTCGATACATTCTCCAATCCGACCCCCAAGGAGATTCATGAACGCATCGTCCCCTTCGTGAAGAGAATCCGTGAGAAACATCCCGACACGCCTCTTGTCTTCCTTCAGACCTTCATCCGCGAGACCGACAATTTCAACCTCAAGAAACGTAAGTTCGAGGCCGACAAACGCGCCGCAGCCGCAGAGGAGATGAAGAAGCTCACCGCTTCCGACAAGAATATCTTCTTCCTCGATCCCGGCCTCTATGCCGGCGACGACCACGAATCGAGCTGCGACGGCGTCCATCCCTCCGACCTCGGCTATCAGCGCGCCGTGCTCAACATGGAGCCCAAAATCCGCGACATCGCCAAGCGCTACGGCATCATCCGCTGATTTTCCCAAAGAACAGATACACCCCGCGCACGTAGGGTGCGCGGGGTGCAATTTTACGTGCGCGGCATTTCTTTATGCGGGAATGCCACAACAAAAAAATTATTCAGAAATTCAATGAATCGAACGAGGCGAACACAAGCATCACCTCCGCGGCCTTGCGCAATTCCGCCAACGCCTGACTGATGTAATATTGCACTGTCTTCGGGCTGATGCCCATCTTTTCGGCTATCTCCGCATACGTCATATTCTCATAGCGGCTCATGCGGAAGGCGGTGCGCTGTAGCTCGGGCATCCGGGCCACCAACAGATCGATCATCTCAAGGAGATCGGCTGTGGTCACCACGCGCTCGCCGTCGGAGAAGCCTTCGCCGCTCTCTTCGCGCACGCTGTTCTCATAATCGGTAACGATGCGGCGATGGCGGAAGGCTTTGAAAATTGCATTGCGCGTCATGCTGAAGAGATAAGCCTTCAGCGAATCCACATCATGAAGCGACTCGCGGTTTTCCCATAGCGAACAGAATATATTGTGGGTGATATCATCGATATCCTCCTTCACGCGGATGAAACGATAGGCGAAGTCACTCACCGACGGCGCATAGCGCATATAGAGTATGCCGAGCGCTCCCGTGTCGCCCGCGCGCATCCTCTCAAGCAGTTCCCTGTCGCTCGCCTCCTCCATATCACTACAAAGTTACATCTTATATTCTAAATACGCAACAATAACCGTTTTGTTCTCGTTTCCACAATTGCCATCCCGAAAAATCCTATTATTTTTGCATAAGGAAACTATCAAATCAATGTCGACATTCACGATTCATACCCTCGGCTGCGGCTCCGCAAAGCCTACTTTGCACCATCAGCCATCCTCCACCGTCATCGACCACCGAGGAAACCTCTTCATGGTTGACTGCGGCGAAGGCGCGCAATATGCCTTCCAGCGCCAGCGGCTCAAGTTCTCGCGACTCGGCCATATATTCCTGACGCATCTCCATGGCGACCATGTCCTCGGTTTGCCGGGACTTATCTCTTCACTCGGTCTCGGTGGCGCGGGAGGGAAAATAGTGATACACACCTTCGCCGACGGCAAGAGGATCCTGACCAGAATCCTCGATTTCTTCGCCGGTGAACTCCCTTTCGAGGTGGAATATAACGTGATACGCCCCGAAGAAGCGGTGATTCTCGAAACGCCTTCGCTCACGGTCCGCACCGTGCCGCTCAACCACCGTGTGCCGACCGTCGGTTACATCTTCGAAGAGAAACCGAAACTGCGCCATATCCGCCGCGATATGACCGATTTCCATCATGTTCCATTCTCCGACATGCAGAGGATCAGAGAGGGTGCGGATTTCATCAAGCCCGACGGAACCCTTATCCCCAACCGGATGCTCACCACCGATGCCGCCCCTTCGCTCTCCTACGCCCATATCAGCGACACGGCCTATATGCCGGAGCTCGCCGCCAAGATAGGGCCGGTCGACCTCCTCTTCCACGAGACCACATATCTCGAGCGCAACCTTGCCGATGCCGCAGCCCGCGGTCATTCCACAGCCCGACAGGCTGCCACCGTGGCGCGAGATGCCGGCGCCAAAGCCCTCCTCACCGGCCACTATTCGTCGCGATATAAAAACGACGAGGACTTCCGCAAAGAAGCCCTCGAAGTCTTTCCGAATGTCATCCTCAACCGGGAGGGTCTTGCAACCCCCCTCGATTGAAATTCAACATTATTTCACCGTTATCATCTCGCCTGCCGAGTGCGCCGCGATTGCCGGCGCATACTGCGACTGTGCTGATGCCACGCCGAGCGTATACTCCCCTTCGCGGTCGATATAGCAGTCGTAGCTTATCACGTGCGTTCCATTGCCGAGGAAGGGTATGAAGAGATTCGTGGAATTATCCCTAACCTCTTTATACATCCAGACACCGTCGCTCACCGAATAACCGGAGAGCTGCTCGGCCGGTTCCATACATGCGGCGCGCGAATCCATCACGGCTACATACTCGAGGTCGCGGTCGCATTTCAGCGTCAGCGTCACTCTCACCTTGTCGCCGGTCCGGAGTGTACCGGCTTTGGCAGTGCTGCCGTCGCTCCCCTCCTCTATCGAGTAAAGCTTCTTCTCAATCGAGAGCTGAGCATCACCAGCCGCCTTCACATCGGCCGCCGGAGCGATATACTGCCGGATGAGTCCTCCCCATGCCGGGCCGTTGCCGCTGCGCTCTATGCGGAGACTCTCCTTGCCGTAAACATCCACACTCGCCGTCAGACTTCCTGTCAACGCTGCCACTCTGCCTGTGTCGAGAAGCTTACCGCCGACATAGATGCGGGCCGGAGCAGAAGGAACAGTCCATTTCGTGCCGGAGGAGAGAATCGAATGTATCACCTCCGCCGTCTCGCGGTCGGCTCCCCAGTTCTCAACCTGCTTCATCATCAGCAACCACTGACGGAGCTGATCCACGGCAGCGTTCTGGGGCTCTATCTCCGAATATGCCTCCAATACCTGAGCGGTTGTTATGAGCTTATTCCAGCCGAAGAATGAGGAGGAGAGATTGTCGAACCACATCCCTTTCGCAGGATCCACCGATGCATACTGGCGCAGAGATTCGAGTATCACGCGTGCCTCCATCGGATATTTCTCGCGACTGAGAAGTGTGGCGGCCGTTGCCTTCTCATAAATGCCCATATCTTTCCAGCCGGCCTTCACTGCCGCAATGCCTTTCGCTTTCATGGAGGCAAATGCCGCATTGGGCTTCACATTCGCGAAGTTGGAGCGTACATAGAGATAATTAAGCAGAGAGATATAGGGGTACTCTCCTCTCTTATAATTCTCGAGCGATTTTACAAAGCATCCGTCTGCATATCTCACGGCTTTCTCGGCCATACGTTTTCCCTCCTCGGGAAGATAGTCCATATCCTTAAGCATTCCGAGATGCAGAAGCACTCTGCCGGTAATGAATTCCGACGATTCCATGCCGTCGCACCAACTCCAGCCCCCGTCGGGGTTCTGAAGCGCGGCAAGGCGTTCGAAATTCGTGTCGACAATTCTACGGCTGCGCTCTGCATCGCCATATTTCACAAGATCCTGCATCCGCATCGTTTCGGAAGCCGCGGAGCGCACCCACGGAGTATTGTTCAGAAGCACATTCTTAAGTCCGGCATTCTTCTCGAGATTCGACACAAGCGTGGAATCCGCGCTGTTCGCCGGATCTGCGAAGACCTTGATGGCTTCCGTTATTTCGGGATAATCTTTCGCCAGCCCGGCGCCAATGGCGTTGCCATAAAGCGCGTAGACAAGCGAGAGGGCGTTGTTCGATTTTGGCTCAGAGATATCAGGCAGGGCAGTTACAACCTCCCATATCGGATTGTCGCAATATTGCAGTGTCAGTTTCCCATTCTCCTTCACGCCGGAAATCTCTTTGGTGAACTCCTGCTGTCCGGGAGCGATGTAGAATGATTCGCCCTCGGTCACGGGCTCGCTGCTCGGGAACACCGGAAGCACCGTCTGTTCGCCGTCGGAGAAGCCTCCGCCATAGGCATAGACACGTACTGTAATAGCATTCAGATCGGATGGTATCCCGAATTCGAGCGCTATGCGCTGCGATTCGGCGGGCGCCGTCATCTTATCCGTCGAGGTAAAGCTCTTTATCACTTTCCCCGTTGCGGGGTCTACAACCTCTATCTTGCCATGAACTGGAATCTCTTCTGTAGAGTTGTTATAGAGCATCGCAGCGACGGAGGCGGTATCGCCTGTGCGCGCGAATCGAGGTGCGTTCATGCTTGCCATCACCGGCTTCGACGCAACGGCGTCGAGAATGCTCACTGCTCCCTTCATGTCGGGCGCATATCCCGCTATCTGCAACTGCCAGGTACCGTTGAAGTCAGGCACGGCGAATTCCACCGTAGCGTTTCCATCGGCATCCGTCTCGAGCGAGGGCATGAAGAATGCCAGCGGGCAGGATATCTGCCGCAACTCGGTCTTCTCCGGCTCTTCTGCGCCGCCTGCTTCTGTCGGGGCTTCTGCGACCATGGCAGCCGACATGTCCATATTTGCGGATGTCGTCACCGACTCTTGAAGCATCATCTCAGGTTCCTCCTTCATCTCGTTGTTGACAGAATCGGCCATCATCAAGCCGGGAGAAGGAGCGGCTCCGCGGATTCTCATCATGTTTTTATACATCCGGCCACCTCCATAGAATGAGTAGCCATACAGATTCCATGACGGATAATCGACTCCGGCCGCTCCATAATTTGAAATCCTTCCCAATTGAACCGACCATGAAGCAGTGTTACCGTAGAACCACTGGAGACCCCCCTCTGAGCCGTAGGGAATATCCGAGGCGGGATTGAAGCGCCATGCGAAAGGCGCAATATCATTGAGGGCTTTGTCGGTCATAACGGCCGCCACAGGTATGTAGGACATCGGTTTACCGGCCATCGAGAAATTGAATTTCCAGCTCTCGCGGGCACCCGGAACTATCCGGTCGCGGAAGCTCTCGGCCTTTATATTGAGCTGTTCAAGCTGCACGGCAGGAATCACGCTGACGTTACCGCTCTCTTTATCGAAATAACGCATAGCGGCGAAACGGACAGTCAGACGGTTGTCAGCGGCCGGTACGGGCACCTCCACCTCCGTAGTGCCTGCATCGACCTTCAGCCAGCGCTCTTCAAGAACCTTGTCGCAATCTGCAGTCTGCATGAAAATATAACTGTCGGCGAATGCTGAACCCACTTTGATCTTAACACTCTTCGCATCCCTATCGGCCACTATTCTGCTTTCCGGAATCCAGAGAGGTGTCTTGTAAGGAACCGTGGTTTCATTCTCGCGATAGATCATTGCCACGGAATTCTCATCGGGTTCTCCCGCAGTAGATTTTCCATCCTTGTCGAGACTGAATTCTATCCTATATTTTCCCGATGGAATGGAGGCCGCATTGAATTTGAATACGGGTGATTCGAATTCGCCGGAGACTATCACGTTCTTACGGTCATCGAATGGCGTCACCTTATAATAAACCGTGCGTTTTGCCGGCTTGTCGGTGATGTCGAGCACACGGACTGCATATGTCTGCTCCCCTTTTGACGCGTCTATCTTGTGGGGAAGGTCGGCATGCAATGTATAAGCGGTTCCGAGCGAGAAGCTGGATGCCGGAGCCTGCTGGGTCTCGCCTGCCTGATTAGTCACGGAAACATTCAATATATAGCCACCGAAAGCGTAGGGAGTGTTGCGCAGACCCTCTGTCGGCAGCTCGAT
>URNY01000125.1 GCA_900549375.1 uncultured Bacteroidales bacterium
GGCGGCGGAAGCGAGCCTCTTTGTTCCCTTTGAGGGTAGGTATTGCCGTATTCTTGGCGGCAAGTGCGAGCCTTTCCTCGTCGTGGCTTTCGAGATATGCCACGGTCGACCCTTCGGTGCGTCCGTTCAGTTTGGCCCACATTCTGTTGAGGCTCGAGTTCGTCTGGTTGCCTGCAGCGAAATCGCGGCCCTCGTTGTTCACATTGGCCCAGTTGAGTTCCCCGTCGGCCGCCATCTCATTCTCCTCCTTGGCTAATGCAAGGTTCTCATTGATGAAATAGGCGTCGGGGTTGGTCTCTTTCATATAGCCGTGCAGACGTTTCATGCGGGCCACGCGCGAAGCATTGTAGTCGTTGGTGGCAGCATCGCCGTTATTGGCGTAGGAATCGTTATTGCCCAGTCCTTTCACGAGGTCGAAGCGGAAACCGTCGAAACGGAATTCGCTGAGCCAGTACTGCAAAGCGTCTTTCCACTGGCGTTCCACAAGCGGATAGCCCTGATTCCAGTCGTTGAGCACGCTGTAGGCATGGGGAGCGTTGACGTTGAAGAAGGGGTTCTCGCCGGGCATGTAGAGCTGGTACCAGGGATGGCGGCCGTCGGCCTGGTTGAATACAATGTCGAGCGTCACGGCAATCCCCTCGGCGTGACATTTGTCGATGAACTCCTTGTAATCCTGCGGCGTACCATAGGCTTTGTCGATGGCGAAATAGAAGTTGGGATTGTAGCCCCAGGAATTGTTGCCGCTGAACTCGCAGATAGGCATAAGCTCCACAACGTTCACTCCGAGTCCCTTGAGATAGGGAATCTTCTCGATCGCTCCGCGCACGGTGCCGTTCCCTTTAGCCTGCCCCTCGGTGCCGGTGAAGTCGCGAAGAAGCAGCTCATATATAACGAGGTCGGTTTTCGCCGGAGCCTTGAAATCGGTGGTCTTCCATTCGTAGGCGTTGAGGTCATCCTTGAAAACGGCCACCGGTACGCCGGCCACAACCTGCGGATATGCCGGAAGACCAGGGTAAACCGAGGCGGGGATATACTTGTCGTTGTCGGGATCGAGCACGAGGCGCGCATATGGATCGCCTATACTGATTCCGTCGACCACATAATAATATGTGGCGACAGAATTGGCGGCTATCTTGCCGGCGGGAAGCGTCACGGTGAAATAGCGGTAGGAGTTGCCGTTCTCAACCACGTCGATATAATCCATCACCTGATTGTCGTCGGGCATGAAAGCGTTCCATGAGCCGAGCACCATCGCCGACTGCTTCAGCGGCGCCGCAAGGCAGAACGTCACGCTGCCGTCGGCATTGCGCGTGGCTCCGGGAGCCGGAGGCTCGCTGAGCGAGGAGGGTTTGGAGGCCTGCGCCCAGCCCGAAACGTTCACGAAAATATCCGTGTTGTTCTCGCCCTTACCCTCCAGCTTCGAATCCTTGGAGCGGAACACGAAGCAGAGGCGCGTTATCTTCTCGCTCTGCTTCACGCCGTAATAGGTTCGGGGGTTGCCGATGGTCAGTTTCCAGAGGTTGGGGGAGACGTAGGAAAGTTTAAACTTGGCGTTGTTGTCGCCCCAGTTGGGAGCATATTTCCAACTGGCGGATCCTCCTGCTGCATCGATCACGCAGACGCCCGTATGGGCGTAGATCTCCGCGGAGGCAGGCTGGTTGGCCAGCCCCTTGTTGCCGCGGTCGGCATGGAAATAGATTTCGACATTCCCGGTGTCCTGACCGATTTCGGCAGGGACCGTCGTTACCACCGGCTCAGCCGCGTTGCCGAAAGCGCAGAGCAGCAGCATGGCCAGTGAAAGCATGTAGATTTTAAGCATACGTAAGTATTATTTAGTTAAGCAATTAATTCAAAATCATTTATCGATCGCGTGAGCGAACTTTAGTTCGCCCTCATTCAAAATTGAATGCCGAATCTAACAATTCAAGATTCAACATTCAAGATTCAACATTCAAAATTATTCCTCGTCAGTTTCCGGTATATAGGAGATCTCGCGCATCTCGCGATATTCATTCCATTCCGGATCCTCCTCGGCCTCTATCAGAAGCGGCATCGTGTCGAGAGGGGCGAGGGCGCGGTTTAGCACCTTATTGAAAATGTTGAGATTGCCGGTATAGAACACCCAGTCGCGGCGTCCGTCGCCGGTATAGATTCCGGTCATATATGCCACCTTGTCCTTCGTGAACTCCGCAGTCATCGCATCCGTGGCCTTCTCCATCATCTCGGCATCGCCATCTTCAGGCATCCCGGAGGGGAGGGCATTATATTCCCAGCCTATCGTGACGCGGTATGGGAATTTGCCGCGGGCAATCACATCATCCATATAGTCGCGGCCGGTCACTATCACCGTCCGTCCGCTCTCGCCCTCCGTCGGGGCGCTCCACCATCTCTCTTTCATAGCTAAGTGTGAGTAATACTTTGGACCTCAGGACCAGAATTGCAGGTCTGTCGGTTCAGCGGTTGCCGTGGCGCTCTGTATATAAGGTATATTCGATTGCCGGAGCATCCGTGTAGACACCGGGGCGGAAGCAATGCACCTTGAAAAATTTCGTGAGGTCGATCTTTTTCGATACGTTAAGCGGGAATTTAACCTGAAACGCCTTCCCTTTCTTATATGCAATGGCCTGGAACACGATGCGCTCCATTTCCGACACTGTGGCCTGCGTGAGGCGCGCAAGGTCGATCATCTCATTGGGAGCCACTTCCCCGTTGTAGAGCGTCTTCCATGCTTTCGCGGCATCATCGCGCACAAGCAGCGAGAAATAGAGGAAATAATTGGAATCGTTCACGAGCGCCACATTTATGGCCGAGGTCGAGAGCGCCTTGATGTTTTCAGGCTCGAACACGAGCACTTCATGCAGAGTCTCGCCGTAATCGGTTTCCTCCACGGGCAGTTCCTCCTGCGGCGCGGCGGCCGACGCCTGAGCAGGCGCAGGCGCTTTCTCGCGCACCTCCTTCTTCCCCTCGTCGAAAGCCTTCTGGTCGAACATCAGCGCGGCTCCTTTGGCCGCAGACTCATGTCCGGCGGGAAGCACCACCACAATCTCGCTCAGCAGCACCGGCGTCTCGAAGCCATCCTCCTCCACGTATGCGATGCGGCCGTCTATCTTTGTAATCACGCCTCCGCCGGTGGTGTTGAGGAAGCGCACTCTGTCTCCAATCTTTGCCATTTCTTTACTTTTTAGGAAGTTCCTTCACTTTCCAGATGTATAGTTTGTCGGAGGGGCGAACTTTCGCCGGCACCGGCATCGAGAAGAGCTGTCCCTTCTTCACGCTCTCAACGGGCTTCAGGTCGAACCGTAACTCCTCCACCTTGAAAATCAAAGCGCCGGTGGTAGGTCCTGTAATCACCACTTCATCGCCGGTCTTCAGCTCATCGGCTTCCATAAGGAATTCGCCGACACCGATTTTGGAGAACCAGCGCATGGCTTTTGCCGCATAGCTCTTCACGCGCGTGGCGCTCGACCCGTATTTGGCGCTCCATTCGCCGAGGCGTTCCCCCATATAATAGCCGTTCCAGTATCCGCGGTTGAAGATCTTTACAAGGCGGGCATCCCATTCGGCAATCTTCTCTTCGGAATAGGAACCGTCGACAATCGCCGAAAGAGCCTGCGAATAGCATTCCACGGTTTCGCGCACATATTCCGGACCGCGGGCGCGTCCCTCGATTTTCAACACCCTGACGCCGGCATCCACCATCTTGTTAAGGAAATGTATAGTCTTGAGATCTTTCGGGCTCATTATATACTGGTTGTCGATCTCCAGTTCCTCGCCCGTCTCCTTGTCGCGCACGGTGTAGGCCCGGCGGCATATCTGGTTGCAAGCTCCGCGGTTGGCGCTCGAATTCATCTCGTGGAGACTCATGTAGCATTTGCCGCTCACGGCCATGCAGAGCGCTCCATGGCAGAACATCTCCAGACGCACCCTTTCTCCTCGGGGGCCGCGGATGTCGTCGCGTTCGATAGCACGGCTGATCTCCGCCACCTGCTCCATGTTGAGCTCGCGGGCGAGCACCATCACGTCGGCAAACTGGGCATAGAACCTCACGGCCTCTATGTTGCTCACGTTCACCTGCGTGGAGATGTGCACCTCCTGACCGATCTCGCGCGCATAGAGGATCGCCGCCATGTCGGAGGCGATGATGGCCGAGATGCCGGCCTCCTTGGCGCGGCTGATGATGCGGCGCATGGTCTCCATGTCGCCGTCGTAGATCACGGTGTTTACAGTCAGATAGGTCTTCACTCCGCGGCTCGCGCAGAGCGAGGCGATGTCGGCCATATCGTCGGCCGTGAAGTTGGCGCTCGAGCGCGAGCGCATGTTGAGTCCTTCGATGCCGAAATAGACGGCATCGGCCCCGGCGTCGATAGCCGCGGCCAATGATTCGCGGCTCCCCACGGGAGCCATTATTTCAAAATCCTTGCGGGTCATTTGGTTGCCAGATAATAGGTGACGGCTCCGAATGTGAGCGATTTCCATGTGCAATGCGAAAAACCGGCCTTCTCCATGATATCCGTCATGTCGGAGCGCTGGGGGGCGGCCGCGATGCTCTCCGGCAGATAACTGTAGGCCCGCGAGTCGCCCGAAACGGCTCTGCCCGCTATGGGTATCAGATGCCGCGAATATATATTGTAAAGGAGGAGCGGAAGCCTCGAGGCGGGACGCGACAGCTCGATCACGCATAGTGTGCCGCCGGGCCGCAGAACTCGTCTCATCTCTTCATAGCCGCGCAGCAGATGCTCGAAATTGCGGACTCCATAGGCCACTGTCACTATGTCCTGCGAATTGTCGGGAAGCTGAATGTCGAGAGAGTCGCCCTGAAGAAAAGATATGTGGCTTCGCGCGGAGGCATCGGCTTTTTCAAGTTTGCGGTTGGCCACGGCGAGCATTCCCGCAGAAAGGTCCATGCCGGTGACGGAGGCATCCGGAAAGCGGCGATGCAGGTCGAAGGCCACGTCGCCCGTGCCGGTGGCAATGTCGAGGATGGCGCGCGGTGGCGCCTTCAAGGCCTTCGTCATGGCGTCGAGAGCGCGCTTGCGCCAATGGCGGTGAAGCCCGAAGGTCATGGCCGTGTTCATGAAATCGTAGGCGGGAGCTATGGAGTCGAACATCCGTTCCACCTGTCCCCCTTTCTCCCCCTCATCGCTGTAGGGGTTCACTAATTCCGCGCCGCTCTTAACCTCCTCACTCATTACTTAATACCTCGTAACTCTGACTTATGACTTAATCACAGTTTTTTCTCGAACGAGCGGCGGCGGCGGTGCTGGCGGGTGGTGAAATATTCCCACTGGCTCTGCACTTTCGAGTTGGTCTCCATCTCCGGGTTAGATTCGGCATAACGGTAGCCGTTCTTGATATAATAGGGGATGAGATCCTGGAAAAGAAGCGCGTTCACTCCCTTGTTCTGATAGTCGGGATGAACGGCCACAAGCAGAAGATCCACACGGTCGTTCTTCCCTTTCAGACCTTTCAGAAGATGATACCAGCCCAAAGGAAGCATTTTCCCTTTAGATTTCTGGAGTGCACGGCTCATCGAGGGCATCGAAATACCGACACCCACAAGTTTCCCGGCCTCGTCAACCACCAATGTCACCAGTTCCAGATTCAGAAGTCCGAGATATATATTGATATAATATTCTATCTGGCGCTCCGTGAGGGTGGAGTATTGGTAGAGGTTCTTATAGGCGTCGTTCACAAGATGGAAGAGCGCATGGCCATATTCCTTCTTGATTCGTTTGCGGCTTGAATATTTGAGAACTCTGAGGCCGAACTTCTTCTTCACGATTTCGGCTATGCGGTTATATTTATCCGGTATGGCGTCGGGCACCTCCATCTGAAACTCCAGCCAGTCCGACTCTTTCTTATAGCCGAGCCGTTCCATATGCTCCGGATAATAGGGATAGTTGTAGATGGTGGCCATCGTGGAGAGCTCTTCGAAACCCTCCACGAGCATCCCCTCGTGGTCGATGTCGGTGAAGCCGAGCGGCCCTATTATCTTCTCCATTCCCTTAGAGCGGGCCCAGTCCTCGGCCGCTTTGAAGAGAGCAGCCGACACCTCATGGTCGTCGATGAAATCCACGAATCCGAAGCGGGCGGTGCGTGAATGCGATTTCTCGTTCACCTGCCGGTTGATGATGCCGGCGATGCGTCCTGCGGGCTTTCCGTCGCGGTAAGCCATGAAATAGGCCGACTCGCAGAAGTCGAACGCCGGGTTCTCCTTCGGGTCGAGCGTAGCCACGTCATCGGAGACGAGCGGCGGCACAAACCAGGGATTGCCGTCGTAAAGGTCGATCTGGAATTCTGTGAACCTCTTCAGGTTCCCTTTGGTGGGTTCTATTTTCTTAATCTCGATCATTGGAGTTCCTTTCGCGTGTTTCGTTCCCTTTTAGTTTTATATTCCTTCTGACTTCTGACTTATATTACCTTAGCGTGAGCCATGCCAGCAGGCATCCCATCAATATGATGAAAGCGCAGAGCACTATATAGAGCTGCCCCGAAGTGCGTTTCTCCATGGCGAGCTGCACATCGGAGATGCTGCGGAAGGCATTGTGGCCGGACTCTTCGCATCTGTTGGCAATTTTGCGCAGACGAGGAATAGAGGTGGGGAGATGATCGAGCACCTCGCTGAGCACCTTGCCATAGCTCTTTATATCCTCCTCGGTGTCGACGGTCGAAAGATTCTCTTTCTGGGCGTAACCGACATTTATCAGCTTCAGATTCTCGTTATATTCGGTGAAGATGATGGTGTCGGGCGTGATGGGGGTATGGACCAGATGATTCTCCTGGATATACTCCATCGCGTCGAGAAGTTGTGTCTGAAGCCTGTGCACTATTCTTGGAGTGAGGCGTTTCTCATCTATGAGGCGGCGCAGCGAATAGCCGTAGACGTCGTCGGTGATGATGGAGAGTCCCACGCCGGGCACATCTTCAAGGTCGTTGACCATCACGATGTTCGGGTGGGCAAGGTTGTAACGGGTGTCGAACTCGCTCTCAAGCATGTGCCGGTATTCGGGCTTGTCGGCGTATTCCTTCTTCAAGGCTTTGAGCATCACCCATTTGCCGTGCTTGCGGATGGTGTAGACATCGTAATATTTCTCCTCCCATTCGGGCAGAAGCGTGAGGTCCGACCATTTTCCCGTCGGGTCGTCGATCGGAATTTTCTTCTCCTCTTTGCTGATATATCCTAAAGGTTCCAAAAGGTAACGTATTATTTTGAGATATTATGACTGCAGATGTTTCGACTCTCAGTCGATTATGTCGAAGCCGGTATATTTGCGCAGGCATTCGGGCACGACGATTCCCTCATGCGTCTGGTTGTTCTCCAGCAGTGCGGCCACGATGCGCGGAAGCGCCAGTGCCGAGCCGTTGAGCGTGTGGCAGAGATGCGTTTTCTTGTCCTCGCCTCTGTAGCGGCATTTGAGCCTGTTGGCCTGATATGATTCGAAGTTGGATACCGACGATACCTCAAGCCAGCGTTTCTGGGCCGCCGACCATACCTCGAAGTCGAAGGTAATGGCTGATGTGAAGCTCATGTCGCCGCCGCATAGGCGCAGGATATGCCAGGGAAGGCCGAGTTTCTCGAGCAGTCCCTGCACGTGGTCTTTCATCTCTTCGAGAGCGGAGTATGAATTCTCCGGTTTCTCGATGCGGACGATTTCCACTTTGTCGAACTGATGCAGGCGGTTGAGGCCGCGCACATCCTTTCCGTAGCTGCCGGCCTCGCGGCGCCAGCAGGGTGAATAGGCGCAGTTCTTCTTCGGAAGTTCGTCGGCGGGAATGATTACGTCGCGGTAGATGTTCGTCACGGGCACCTCGGCCGTCGGGATGAGATAGAGGTTGTCGAGATCCACATGATACATCTGTCCCTCTTTGTCGGGGAGCTGTCCCGTGCCATAGCCGGATGCTTCATTCACCACGAAGGGGGGCTCGACCTCGATATATCCCG
>URNY01000126.1 GCA_900549375.1 uncultured Bacteroidales bacterium
AGGGGCGATTCATAGCTCCATGCGGCGGGCAGGGAATCGGGGGAGAAAGTGTCCGGCGCGGACTGGGCAGAGGCGTAGAAGGCGCCGGCCGCAACGAGCATGACGCCGCAGATGGCCTTGAACCGGTGTGTTTTCCAAAGCAATACCATAATCGTAACCTTTGTTTTGCAGATATTTTCTCAAGGTTAAAACACAAAAAAGGAGCGTCCGGTTCGGGACGCTCCTTCGTGTTATCGCCTGGGATAATGTTTATCAGATGTGAGGACCTGCTGCTACAAGAGCCTTGCCTGCGGCGTTGGTCTCGAACTTCTTGAAGTTGTTGATGAACATGCCTGCGAGCTCTTTTGCTTTCTTCTCCCATTCAGCGGGATCCGCATAGGTGTCGCGCGGGTCGAGGATCTTGGGATCCACGCCGGGAAGCTCTGTCGGGATCTTGAAGTCGAAGAAGGGAAGGATCTTTGTCGGAGCTTTGTCGATGTCGCCGTTGAGGATATCATCGATGATGCCGCGTGTATCCTTGATGGAGATACGCTTGCCTGTGCCGTTCCAGCCGGTGTTGACAAGATATGCGTTGGCTCCGCTGAGTTTCATCTTCTTCACGAGTTCTTCTGCATATTTCGTAGGATGCAGCGAGAGGAATGCCTGGCCGAAGCAAGCCGAGAATGTCGGAGTCGGCTCGGTGATTCCGCGCTCTGTGCCGGCGAGTTTTGCAGTGAATCCGGAAAGGAAGTAATATTTAGCCTGCTCGTGGTCGAGGATAGCAACGGGAGGAAGCACTCCGAACGCATCGGCGCTCAGGAAGATAACCTGTTTTGCAGCCGGGCCTTTGGAAACGGGCTTAACGATGTTCTTGATGTGATAGATTGGGTAGGAGACACGGGTGTTCTCAGTCACGCTCTTGTCGGCGAAGTCGCATTTGCCGTTGGCGTCGACCGTCACGTTCTCAAGGAGAGCGTCGCGGGTGATGGCGTTGTAGATATCGGGCTCGGCCACGGGGTCGAGGTTGATCACCTTGGCGTAGCAGCCGCCTTCGTAGTTGAACACGCCGTCATCGTCCCATCCATGCTCGTCATCGCCGATGAGCAGACGTTTCGGGTCGGTGGAAAGAGTGGTCTTGCCTGTTCCGGAGAGACCGAAGAACACTGCGGTGTTCTTTCCCTCGAGGTCGGTGTTGGCCGAGCAGTGCATCGAAGCGATGCCGCGGAGCGGGTTGAAATAGTTCATCATCGAGAACATACCCTTCTTCATCTCGCCGCCGTACCAGGTGTTGATGATCACCTGCTCGCGCTCCTTGATGTTGAAGGCGACTACAGTCTCGGAGTGGAGGCCGAGTTCCTTATAGTTCTCGCATTTGGCTTTCGAAGCGTTGAAGACAACGAAGTCGGGCTTGAATTCCTTCAGCTCCTCCTCTGTGGGGCGGATGAACATGTTGGTCACGAAGTGAGCCTGCCATGCCACCTCCATGATGAAACGGACGTTGAGGCGTGTAGCCTTGTTGGCGCCGCAGTAGCAGTCTACTACATAGAGAGTCTTGTCGGAGAGCTCGTGAACGGCTTTATCGCGGAGCTCATCCCATACTTTGGTGGTGATGGGCTTGTTGTCGTTCTTGTATTCGTCGGAGGTCCACCATACGGTGTCTTCCGTTACTTCGTCTTTTACAAGATATTTGTCTTTGGGCGAGCGGCCGGTGTAAACGCCTGTGAACACGTCGACGGCGCCGAGGTCGGTGAGATATCCTTTCTCATAGCCCTCGAGTTTCGGGTCGGTCTCGTCTTTGAAAAGGTCTTCATAGGAAGGGTTGTGGATGATTTTCTTCACATCCTTGATCCCGTACTGGGACAAATCCAATGTTGCCATAAATTCAATAATTATTTGGGTTCTAAATTTTTACCTGTCTTATGGGGGCGCCTGTTGCTCCGCCTGTCTGCCTGAATGACGATGCAAAATTAATGAAAAAATTCCAATTGCATCCGATAATTAAGGAAAAATTTCCGTAATTAAGTGTCGCAAAGGTTCATTGCGTGATCGTCAGCGTCTTGGCGCGGGGAGTCAGCCCACTTTAGGAGCCACGTAAGTGCGCGAGGCAAGTTCGCGGTCGATCTGGAGGATGCCGGTTCCGTCGCCGTTCACGAGATTGAGGTTGTCGAGGATATCCTGCACGTTGTGTTCCTCCTCCACCTGCTCGGCGATATACCAGTTGAGCATCTGGCGTGTGGCGTAATCATGCTCCGCCTCTGCAAGGGCGTAGAGTGCGTTGATGCGTTTCGTCACCTCCTGCTCGTGGGCCAGCGTGTCGCTGAAAGTCTCTTCGAGGGAGTTCCAGGTCTGCTTGGGGGCGGCGATTGCCTCGAGTCTCACCTCTCCGCCGCGGGCGTGGAGATAATCTATGAAAATCTGAGCGTGAGCCTGCTCCTCGCGGAACTGCACGTTATACCAGTTGGCAACTCCCGAGCGGCCCTGCTGTTCCCAGTAGCAGGCCATGGAGAGATAGAGGAAAGCCGACCAGAATTCTGCATTGATCTGGTCGTTGATAGCATCGGCTAATTTCTTATCGATTGTCATTTTGTCTTGAGTTTATTTGGGTTTTAATAATTTCCTGATTGTATTGACCTTAAGTCACTTTTCTGTCGTTATAACAACGAATCTTCAAAATCAATTGCAAAAATAACATTTATTTTGCAAATTTGTAAGAAATTCGTTAAGTAGAATTCGTTAAATTTTTCAAATCATATCGCATATAATGAAACGACTTGAAAAATTGAAAGCGGCTGTTTCGCAGGGCATGGATTCGGCGGCATCGTTGCTGAAAACGGCCATACTTTCGCGTCGCCCGTCGCCGGCGTCGGCCGCCACGGAACGCACCTTGGTTGTGATGGGCAACGGGCCTTCTCTTCGCGATGCGATCGACTCGCATTCCGCGCTTTTGCGGCGTTACAGTCTGCTTTCGGTGAATTTCGCCCCCCTTACTCCCGATTTCTTCGCTTTGCGTCCGGATATCCATCTGCTTGCCGACGGTATTTTCTTCGCCGAGCCGAAGCAGGGGAACGTGGCGGAGATGTGGAGCGCGCTTGCCAGGGCCGACTGGCCCATGCTCCTCTATATTCCGGCCTCCCATCGCGGCTACCCTGAAATTGCGGCGCTCCCCGCCAATATCGGGGTGAGATATTTCAACCTCACTCCTGCCTCGGGCTGGAAATGGCTCGTCCATGCGCTCTTCCGCCGCGGTCTGGCGATGCCGCGCCCCCGAAATGTCCTGGTGCCTGCCATCATGACCGGCATACGCGAGGGATTCCGCCGAATAGTGCTTGTGGGCGCCGATCATGGGTGGAGCAAGACATTGTGGGTCAACGACAACAATCGCGTTATCACCGTCCAGCCGCATTTCTATGAGGATAATGAAAAGGAGCGTCAACGGGTGGAGGATCTCTATAAGGATATCCATATCCATCAGATCTACGAAAGTTTCGCGATAGCTTTCCGCAGTTATTTTGCAGTGAAGGATTATGCCGATTCGAGGGGCGTGGAGATTGTCAACGCCACGCCGGGAAGTTTCATCGACGCTTTTCCGCGCGTCACTCTCGAGAAACTTGCGACTGAATCGCTTTCATGACGCACCTGTTGGCACGTTTGCGCTCCGGATCGCGCAGCCATCCCCATTTGTTGAAATAGCGCGCCATGTTGAGGATATGCACCATCATCATCCGCAGGCTATGACGCGAGGCGCGGCAATGATGATGGATTATTGTCGCTCCCGGCCAATAGAGCGTTTTTTCGCCCGCGCAATGAATCCGGCGGGTGATGTCGATATCTTCGGGATACATGAAAAACCGCTCGTCGAAAAGGCCGTGGCGTCGAAGGGCATCTGAGCGGAAAAGCATGAAGCATCCTAAGATATATGGCACGTCAAGAGCCTTCTCGGGGTCTTTGGCGGCAACGAGATAACGCTTCTTGCGGCCGCTGAACATCCACTCCGGAGTGGTCAGGCGTATGAACATGTCGAAAGGTGTGGGAAGCATTCGGCAGGTATGCTGGATTTCTCCGTCGGGATAGAAGGTCTTGGGGCTTACGAGCGACACGTCGGGACGGCCGTCTATGAACTCTATCATCGCCCTGACGGCGCCGGGTTGCCAGCTTACATCCGCATTGAGCACAAGATGATATTTCGAGCCGTTTTTCAGCGATTCCCGCATGGCGATGTTATGGCCCGCTCCGTAACCTCGGTTTTCGGTCGTGGTCACCTGAGCCTCGGGAAACGCCTCCGGAGTGATGCGCGAAGCAGCCGGGCCGTTGCATATCAGATAAATGCAGTCTACGCCGTCGGCTTTCAGGCAGTCAACGGCCTCGCGGACTTCACGGGTCGGAGAGTCGTAGACAACAATCGATGCGCTTATATACGGATGTCTTTCCATTGTAGATATTACTGTAGATATAACGCTGGCGACCCGCGCTAAATTTTGCTTTTGGTGAAATAATTCGCTTTCCGGATTGTTCTTAACAATAAATTCACAACAAACCGCATTTTCATGATAAACTGGATAGACATTATAGGTTATGCCGCAGCCATCTGCATGGTGGGGGGATATATGCCTCAGGCAATTTATACGATACGCACGCGAGACACCGACGGCATCGCGCTACCGACCTTCCTGCTGATGTTTCTCGGCTCAGTATTTTTCGTGATTCAGGGTTTCGCGCTGGGCAACGTGCCCCTTTGGCTAACCAATCTCATTACCGGCACCTGCGCCCTAATCGTATTCGCCATCAAAATGTATAACGATTATTTCAGGAAGGATAAGAAACGATAAATGTCAGAGCCTCAATAAAATCATCCTTGCGCATAGGGCATTCTATTGAGACGCTGAACCATCGGTGACGACCGGCATTGACTCCTGTGATGTAAGGCCCCGTTGCGGAAGCGAGCAAATGTCGGTTTTCGCGGTGGTGCGAGCCGTAGAGTCTCATCTTTACCTCATTCCGCTGAAAAACACCTCTCAGTAAAACCTGAGAAATCCGTTTCTCTGTCTCGGGCATACCGAGACAGAGCGGTTGCGTCGTGAAGTTCAGGAAGGGTTTCCATCCCATGCCGGGAGTGCCGTTGTTTTTGTTTCCGCTTCCGCTCTCACCTCCCGTCGCGTCGGAAGTCTGCCTATAGAGGTTTCGTTTCTCGAAGCCGGAAAGAGTGCCTGCTTCGAGAGGAAGGGGAGCGGAAGTTGGTGATATTGCGGAAGGAGATATTGAACAAAGGAGACGGAACCGCGATTCGGATTCCGTTTTCAGAGCGATTTCCTCCAAGCCGTAATGATCGTAATACCAGCATCTGACCCTTTCTCCCTCATCGGCCACCGACCTTACTCCCGCAACATCTCCCGCCGGGTCGTAGAGTGCGGTCTGCGCGGTTGCATAGATCTCCACGGCGGTGATTATGTCGCGGAAGCCATCGAGTTTTTCGGGGGAGGCGACGCGCAGATATAGCCGGGACGGATGGCAATGAATATCCACTCCTGTGGTCAGTGCCTTATCCGTGAGGGAATGGCTGCGTATCTCTAAGAGCGGCGCTTCTGATATAGTCTGTAGAGTCCTGATGCCGCGCAATGGGGTGACGGATCCGTCGAAAAGGCGGTAACACCAGCCGATGCGGAAAGGAGAGGTGAAGAGATTGCCGCTTTTTGCCGTGGTGAAAAACCGGTCGAGGGTGTCATGCACCGCAGTGCGCATATTCTTATGAAGCGTCACGCTTTCCGGCATCGTCACATCATGCCATTCGCCGGAGAACCACGCGCGGACTCTGGGCATGTCATCTGCAGGTACGGCAAAAGCCACTTCGCCCGTCGGCCGGTTCGCATTCTCACTCTCGAGAATGAACTCCGGTCCGATATCCGGAAAATCCATCACCGTTGTCTCGCCGGAATCTCCGCCGGAGTCGCCACCGCTTTCCTGCCTGTTCTCATAGATTTTTATTTTGTCGAATTCGACTCTTATCCTCTTTTTTTTCATATCAGTTTAAAAAGATTGCGGGCGAAGATACCGAAGTATCTCCGCCCGCAAGGCTTATCTGTTGATTTACTTGAGATCGCTTAAATGGCCACGATGAGGAAATGGTTCTTCTTCCCTTTCTGAACGTGGATATATTTGCCGCCTAAAAGTGCTGAGGCGTCGATCACGGCTGTCGGGTCGGTGAGTTTCTCCTTATTCACGCTCACTCCGCCACCCTGAATCATCTTGCGGGCCTCCCCCTTGGAGGGGAACACCTGCGTCTTGACAGCTAAGAAATCGAGCGCCGGAATGCCGGCCTCTATCTCGCTCTTGGACACTTCGAAGCGCGGAACGCCCTCGAAGATGTCGAGCAACGTGCGCTCGTCGAGGGCTTTGAGAGCCTCGCCGGCCGAATTGCTGAAGAGAATCTGCGAAGCCTCCACAGCTGCCTCGTAATCCTTCTCGCTATGAACCATCACCGTCAGCTCCTTGGCAAGACGCTTCTGGAGAGGACGGGCTCCCGGATTGGCCTCATGTTCCTTGGCCAATTCCTCGATCTCCTCGCGGCTGAGGAAAGTGAAGATCTTGAGATACTTCTCGGCATCGGCACCGGCCAGCTCGGCGTAGCCGATATGGTTCTCGCAGTTGCGGGTCGCAAGGCCCATGCCTGCGGCCAGCTCCAGCGTCTTGTCCAGCGCGGCACGGGGGCCTGCGCCGTAGGGTGCGCCCTCTTCCGGGGCACCCTCCACGCTGTTGATGGACACCAGCGTGGCAATGTCTTTCAGGATCTGCTCTTTGTTCGCCGCAACAAATGCGTCGATCTTCTGGTTCAAAGCCTCTTGCATCTTTGATTCGTCCTTTCTTCGTCTTTACTCAAGACACGCTGTTGTTATTCTAGCACACTTTGCGATGGAAAACCAGCCTTACACCGCAAACAGACCGCTCAGCGCTCCCAAAAGACCTGCGCTTGCCAGACCCATGATGATCCCGGCCAGCAGCACGCCGCCCATGCAGGCGATGAGCACATCTTTGAACTTCATGTCGAGGATGGACGCGGCCAGCGTGCCGGTCCATGCGCCGGTACCCGGCAGCGGGATGCCCACGAAGAGCAGCAGCGCCGCCACGAGGCCGCGCCCGGCCTTGGCTTCCAGCGCACGACCTCCTTTTTCGCCCTTGACGATGCAGAAACGGCAGAAGGGGCCGATGATGGGCTTGTGGTAGCCCCAGATGAGAACTTTACGGGCGAACAGATAGATGAACGGCACCGGCAGCATATTGCCCACCACACAGACCAGATAGGTCGGCAGGATGGGCAGGCCCATCCCGATGCCCACCGGGATGGCACCGCGCAGCTCGATGAGGGGCAGCATCGAGATAAAGAATACGATGAGATAGCTTTTGAGCATAGAGCCCTCCTTATAAGTCGATGTCCAGCTCCACCGGACAGTGGTCGGAGCCAAACATTTCGTTGTGTATCTCGGCGGCTTTTATCTTGTCCGCAATGCGGTTCGAGACGATGAAATAGTCGATGCGCCAGCCCGCGTTCTTCTCCCGGGCGTGGAAACGGTAGCTCCACCAGCTGTATTTCACTTCGTCCGGGCTCGGTCATCTTGGCCCGCTCCTGGTCGGTAAAACCGGCGCTCATCCGGTTGGTCCTGGCATTTTTAATATCAATTTCCTGATGGGCCACGTTCAGATCGCCGCAGAGGATGACCGGCTTTTTGGCATCCAGATCCAGCAGGTAGGCGCGGAAGGCGTCCTCCCATGTCATCCGGTAGTCCAGCCGCTTGAGGCCGTCCTGGCTGTTGGGGGTGTAGCAGTTGACGAGGTAAAACTCCGGGTATTCCAGCGTCAGCACACGGCCCTCGTGGTCGTGCTCCTCGATGCCGATGCCGGTGGCCACGCTCAGCGGCGCGGTCTTGCACCAGCAGGCTGTGCCGGAGTAGCCCTTT
>URNY01000127.1 GCA_900549375.1 uncultured Bacteroidales bacterium
ACGGTCATACTCTCCGCGTCGGTTCTCCCAACTGAGTTGGCAGTCCGGACCATAATAAAACCAACCAAATCTCAAAACACAGTCAATGAGACGATTAATTAACCTTAATTTCAAAGAATGATTCGACAAAGAAAAACCTTCAGCCTAAGGTTGCCGGCGCTCCTTATAGTGCTTATGGCGGCCGGTTCGGGAGCTTTCGCACAGAAAGAGGCAATCTCGTTCGATGCCAAGAACATGCCTGTAAGGGAACTCCTCAATCTGATTGAGAAGAAGAGCCAGTACACGTTCGCATTCGCCGATTCGGATATCCCTCTCGACCGGCGCGTCACAATCAAGGCGGTGAACCGCCCAATCTCTTCCATTCTCCGGGAGGTTCTCCCCGGCACGTCCGTGCGCGTGCACGACCGCAAGATTCTGCTCGCCCGTGCCGACAAAAATGAAAACAGCCGGCAGAACAGCAATTCCTCCGATTCGAAAAAACGTCCCGACGCCGTTTGGAGTCTTTCGGGAAGCGTGGTCGATGAGAAGGGGGAACCGCTGATCGGCGCAACCGTGATGCAGAAGGGAACAACCAACGGCGCCTCCACAGATGCCGAAGGAAACTTCACCATCCGCATGTCCGACCGCAATTCCACAGTCGTGGCAAGTTATGTCGGCTATAACCCCACGGAACTGAAAGCCCGCAAGGGTCAGAAACTCCGCATCACGATGAAGCCTTCGGCCATCAACCTCAATGAAGTTGTGGTAACGGCCCTCGGCATCACCCGAGAGGAGAAATCACTGGGATATGCCGTGACCAAAGTCGGTGGCGACGACCTCAACAACACCGTGTCGGGAAACTGGCTCAACGCCCTCGACGGCAAGGTGGCCGGCCTTAGCGCCACAGGCGCCGGCAGCGGTCCTAACGGCTCGATGCGCGTGATCCTGCGCGGCGACCAGTCGCTCAACTATGGCAACAACGAGGCGCTTTTCGTTGTCGATGGTGTTCCGATCTCTTCGGGCGATGCCGGAACAGGCTCCGGAAGCACCTACTCCAATTCCGACAGCCCTGTCGACTTCGGAAACGGCGCTTCGGAAATCAACCCTGAGGATGTGGAAAGCGTCTCGGTGCTCAAAGGCCCTGCCGCTACCGCCCTCTACGGCTCGCGCGCCGCCAACGGAGCTATCGTGATCACAACCAAGTCCGGTAAGAAAACCAAGGGCATCGGCGTCACGGTCAGCTCTTCGGTCACTTTCGAACGAGCCGGATATTTTCCCGATTTCCAAAAGGAATACGGCCCCGGTAACGACAACGGTTTCCGCGAGTTCGCCTGCTGGAATTTCTCCAAAGATGCCCCCGAGGGTTTCGAATCGGGACGAAACGCCTCGCGATATTCTTATGGCGAGCGATATGATCCCAACAAACTGCGCAACCAGTTCAACTCCTACAACTGGGCCACCGGCGAATACACCCTCACACCTTTTGTTTACGCCGATGACTGGTATACCGGCATCTTCCGCACCGGTACGACTTTCAAGAACAACGTGACTGTAACTTCCAACAACGGGAAGGGCACGAGCGCCCGAGTCTCGGTGACCGACACCCGCAACAACTGGATCATGCCCAACACCGGCTATGCCAACACCTCCGTGTCGTTCTCGTTCAACACGAAGATGAACAAATGGATAAAATTCCAGGCCAAGGCCAACTACCTCCACAAAACCTCCGACAACATGCCTATCTCGGGCTATTCAAACACAGCCCCGACATATTACATCCTCTGGGGAACCACCAACAACAGCATGCAGCTTTACAAGGATGAGTATTTCAGCGGCCGCGTAACCAAGGAAAACTATGAGGGAAACGTGAAGGATGGCAAAGGTATGGTGAACTCTCTCGGAAACTCCGAGCCGGGCAATCCCTACCAGCAGCTCTATGAGGCAACAAACTCGATCAATAAAGACCGCGTCTACGGCAATATTCTCCTCCAGATCGCTTTCCCGCTGAAAGGTCTTTCGCTCGACCTGCGCGCCGGCACCGACTTCGCCGTCGATTTCCGCCAGCAGAAGAAACCTTTCCGCACTCCGGGATATAAATCCGGTTTCTACCGCGAGCAGAACAACCGCGACATCGAGACCAACCTCGACTTCATGCTCAAATATATCAACAATGACATTCTCAACGGGCGCCTCGGCATCAACGCCGCTTTCGGAGGAAACAACATGACCCGCGGCATCTGGCGCAACTCGATCACTCTTGCCAAACTCGGCGAGGAGGGCGTATATAATTCCACCAACCTTCCCACAGGCGAGAATCCCCGCGTCTACAACTGGCGCAGCCGCAAGGTGGTCAACAGCTTCTACGGATTCATCAACGCCAGCTGGGACAACACATATTTCCTCGATGTAACTGCCCGCAACGACTGGTCGTCGGCCCTCGGCCGCGACAACTGGTCGTTCTTCTATCCCTCGGTTTCGGCAAGCGTGCTGCTCGACCAGGCTTTCAAGATCCGCGACCGCGCCCCATGGCTCAACATGCTGAAGGTCCGCGCTTCCTGGGCCAACGTCGGAAACGACACCTCCCCTTATACCCTGACCGACGCCTATTCGGCATCTTCCACATATCCGGGCAGCTACACGCTCCCGTCGAGCCGCGCCAACTATTACATCAAACCGGAAAACGTGGAGAGCTGGGAAGCCGGTATAGAGGCAAAGTTCTTCATGAACCGTCTCGGCATTGACCTCGCTTTCTACAATTCGCGCACAACCAACCAGATCGTAAGCGCCATCACCGACCCAGTGATCGGATCTTCGAGCAAAAAGATGAACTGCGGTGAGATCCGCAACCGCGGTATCGAGATCGCCCTTCACGGCGTGCCTGTGAGCACCCGCGATTTCACATGGAGCATCGATCTGAACTGGAGCCGCAACTGGAATAAGCTCGTTTCGCTCGAAGAGGGATGGGATCCCCGGGTGCCCTATCAGATTGCCCAGAATATCGTAGGCAACTACGCCCATATTTATTCCTATATCGGCGGCGAGATGAACTGGCTTTACGGCCGCGGCTACCAGCGCGCTCCCCAGGGCGCATTTTACCTCGACGCCAACGGCAACAAAGTGGACTGCTCGGGAATGAAACTGATCAATCCTGACAATGGTTATCCTCTGCTCGACGAAACCCCGGAACGCAATCTCGGAAAGGTGAACCCGACCTGGCGCGGAGGTCTGGCAATGAATTTCAGATACCGCGATTTCACCCTCGGCATGAACTTCACGGCGCAGATGGGAGGACACGCTTACTCGGTGACTCACGCCATCCTCGCTTATCAGGGAAAGCTCACCAACTCGCTGCCCGGACGTAACGACGGTCTCGTGGTGGAGGGCGTCAACGCCATCACCAATGCCGACGGCACTATCACCTATCAGCCGAACCGCACTGTCACGGAGAGTATCAACTCATACTACAACAATATCTTCAAACGCGACAATGCCGAGGAGAACATCTTCAAGACCGACTTCCTCAAACTCAAGGAGGTACGCCTCGACTACAGCCTTCCCAAACGCATCTGCCGCAAGACAAAAGCCATCCAGGCCCTTTCTGTCGGCGTTTATGCCACCAATCTATTCTGCATCACCCCCTTCCCTCTCTACGATCCGGAAGCGGGCGCGATGGTGGGCACCAACGTCTACAGCGGCATCGAGGCCGGCGCGCTCCCTATGACACGCACCTACGGCATGAACATCAAAATCTCTTTCTAAACAGCATTCCATCATGAATATCATATACAAGAAACTCCTCCTCATGTTGCTCCCGGTCTCAGCACTCCTCACCGCCGGCTGCACACATGATTTCGAGAAGACAAACACCGACCCTAACAAGATGAATGTCGGCGAGCTCCAGCCTTACGGAATGTTCGAGAACCTCTTCTACTCCACCGCGAAAAACTCGACTTATTATTCCTATTACTGGAACGACGAGCTCGTGCAGTTCACGGCCTGCACGCCAATGACTGCGCAGGAACGTCACCGCTATAAGATCTCCGACAACCAGTTCGCATCGATCTGGAACAATTATGCGACCAAGGCCGGAAACGCCGTGCATATGTATAAGCTGGCCGAGAAATACGACGACAACGCCTGCAAGGCCGTTGCCACGACTCTCAAGGTATACCTTATGTCGAACCTCACCGATATATTCGGCGACATTCCCTATCGCGAGGCTTTCCGAGGCGATGAGGGAATCGACCGCCCGGTGTTCGACAGCCAGAAAGAGGTTTATGAACAGATGTTCGCCGAACTGGAGGCAGCCAACGCGCTTTATGCCGGCAAGCCGGAGTTCGAGAAACCGACCATGGACCTGATGTATAACGGCGACATGGCTCTCTGGCGCAAGTTCAACAATTCGCTCTATCTCCGTCTCCTCTGCCGCGTGAGTGGACGCGCGGAGATGAATGTCGGCGCCAAGATGCAGGAGATGCTCGACAATCCCGACAAATATCCTTTGATTTCTTCCAATGCGGAGAGCGCCACGGTGCATAACACCGGCGTGGATCCCTATTACAACTATTTCAGGCCTATCGATATCGACAAGAGCAAGTTTACCAGCAATTCTTATAAAATCACGGAGCAGTTCCTAAAGATGACCCTCATCTCCGACGGCTCCTCAACCGAACAGGATCCGCGCCTCACCACCTGGGCCTCGAAACTTGCCGGAGCCGACGACTGGAAGGGAACCGTGAGCGGTTGTTCGCCCGAGGATGCGGGAACATACAGCGAAGGAGCGTCCCATCTCAACTATGAGGTGCTTGTGCGCGATGACGCCCCCGCTTTCCTGATGGATTATTCGGAAGTGCTCTTCATCTTCTCCGAGGCAGCCCAGAAGGGACTCATCTCGGGCGGAGAAAGCGTGGCGCGTCAATATTACGAAGCGGCCGTGACTGCGTCATGCCGCAAATGGGCCGAATACGAACAGTTCTCAAAAGTGAAGACCCCTATCGACGACGCCCATATCTCCGCGCTTCTCAGCGGCAAGCTCGCCGGCTGGGACAATTACGCCGACAAAGCGCAGCTCATAGCCGAGCAGAAGTTCCTCTCCCTCTTCTGGGTCGGAATGGAGGCCTATCATGAGATCCGCCGCACAGGCTGGCCTCGCCTCACCATCGGCGAAGGCACTTTCTACAACAACAACCAGTTCCCCCAGCGCATGGCCTATTCCACAACCACCACCGGCACCAACCCCGACAATGTTCGCGCGGCGCTCGACCGCATGGGGGGCGAGAACAACATGCGCACTCCCGTATGGTGGAGCGTCATGGCCATCACAGGCACATTCCCCATAGCTAACCCTAAATGATTTTTAAAATGAAAACAAGATACTGTTCATTTCTCGCGGCTGCGGCTCTTCTGCTTGTCTCCCCCTTCCTCCAGGGTTGCGACAAAGATGATGAGCCCGCACCCGGCGAACGCTATTTCAGCGTGGAGAACATGGAGGACTACCTGATGCCGCAGAAAGGCATCTCCTCCGATAAATTCGGCAACGGTAAGAAATTCACCGTCAGGGCCAACGGTTCATGGAAACTGGAGCCCGTCGACGAGCAGGCCTGCGCCTGGGCGAAGATCTTCCCCATGGAGGGTGAGGATGACGGTCTTCTCCGCATCTACGGCGAGGAGAACAACACTCCACTGGTGCGCACCGCTCAGTTCCGCGTGCTACTCGACGGAGTGGAGCAGCCTGTGGTGATATCTGTCAGCCAGAGCGGTTGCCAACCCTATCTCAATGTTGCGTCCTCGTTGGTGAATATCAAAAGAGCCGGAGGGAGCGTCCCTGTAGGAATCGATGCCAATGTTGAGTGGGAATATGCTGTCGAGGGCGATCCCGACGGACGTTTCTCCATCACTGTTGATTCCCCCTCACAGCTCACAGTAAGCGCCGATCGTCCCAACCAGACAGGCGCCGAGATCCATGCCGCCGTCACGGTTTCGGGGAAAGGTGAGTTCTCAGACCTCAGCCGTCGCATCGAGATAGTTCAGCTCGACGCCATTTTCTTCGACAACTTCAGCTGGCTCAAGAGCGAGGCCGGAGTGCTCGGATGGAAAATCGACACCGGCAAAAAAGAAATACGCATCGACCAGTGGACTGCCGAGGAGAAGGAACACGGTTGGGAATCCCTCTCGACATGGGTGTATGCCCGCACGGGATTCATCAAATTCGGCAAGGGTGGTTACGGTGGTGACCTTATGTCGCCTGCAGTGCCCGAAATTGGCGCCGGCTCCGACGTCACCGTCTCCTGGAGCGCGCTCGGTTACGGAACAACCAAAAACGTCAGGGATGATTACGGCCAGTTCTATGTGGCTGTGCTCGGTCCGGGATCAATCTCCGGATGCAGCAGTCAGGGCGAAACCGGATTCTCCATCAAATACCGCAACGAAGCAGGAATCGAAGTCAATCTTCCCGCCGTGCGCTTCTCATTTGCCGACGATGCCTGGATGATGCCGGCCCTCGATCCGACGGCTACCGAAATCTGGCAGCATCTCTCGGCTCAGTTCTCGATCAATGTTAAGGGAATGGACGGCACCTCACGCATCGTGTTCGTGGCCGGACGCTCTTCCCTCGAGAACAGCTATCAGGATGCCGACGGCAAAAACTCACGCATGTTCCTCGATAATTTCAAAATCGTAGTTAACTAATTAATTATCAGAGGAGGGCGCCCCGCATCGGGTGCCCTCTTCTCCCCCGTTTTCCCATTTTTTGATTATCAATGTCGATAGCGGATTTTCATCTGCTATGCAACCTTTATAATCTTATTTTTAAATTTTCTTTAAATTTTTTCAGTTATGAAGTCAAAACTTTTACTTCTATCAATGTGCGCCGTGTGCGCTGTCTCCTCTGTAAACGCCCAGAACGCAGAGGCTACCGAGGTTGAGCTCAACTTCAAGGATATCACGACTCTTACCTTCAAGCCGATTCCGCTTGGCGAACTGAAAGACGCCACATATATGAACGGCGACAAAGAGGCTCCCCGTGTGAAACAGGACAAGAAGAATGAGATTCTCTTCATTGTCGACGAGACCCTCGAAAAAAATGGTGTCGGTGTCAACGTAACCAAAGGGACCACATCTTATCCGCGTATCTTCTTCGCAGGAACTCAAAACGACCACACCGGCCTTACCTACGCCGACTTCGTCAGCGACATGCGTTGGTATGCCGGCGCCACACTCACGGTAACTGCTCCCGAAGGGAAACAGATCGACAAGATTGTCATGATTCCCGTAGATCCCGAGAACAACGCCAAGAGATGTGCCGAAACTATTGTCGAGACTGAGGGCGGCACACAGGATGTATCTGATTTGACACAGAACGTATGGGCGGCCTCGGCCAACACCCATGTCACCAAAGTCGTATATAAGGCTCCTGAAAATGCCAAGACGCAGGCAATCTATACGATGAAAGTCACTGTTTCGGAATTCAAGGGATCGGGCGTCGCTTCCATCGAAGCAGAGGATAAAGCAGTTCCCGAGTATTATAACCTCGCAGGCGTACGCTGCGAAGGCGAGCTCGCTCCGGGCCTCTACATCCGCAAAGCCGGCTCGAAAGTTTCGAAAGTGCTCGTGAAATAATCACATTAAACATCTTCATTTATTCGATTCAACCAGATGGCCGCCGCAAACATCTTTGACGGCGGCCATCATTTTAGAATTAATATTTTTACGTAATTCCAGTTCCTCCCGTAATCTTTATGATGAGGCTGAAACGGATATTTTTTATTATATTTGCCCAACCTAACGAATTGTCCATGAAACAACGGTTTAATTCAATATCTAAAAAATTCCTCTTTCCCCGGTATTCCCTCCTCTCAGCCTTCATTCTCCTTTTCCTC
>URNY01000128.1 GCA_900549375.1 uncultured Bacteroidales bacterium
GGCGACACTATACTCTTGATATCCTCCCCGCCCACCGGGAAAATCCGCTGACCCAAAATTTGGAACTTTTTTAAATTAACCATATCCTTAAATTTTGTAAGTATGAGAAAAAACTTCTATGTCTGGTCAATGGCCGCACTTGTTGTGGCCGGATTGGCATCTTGCTCCAGCAAGGAAGAACCAGTTCCCGAAGAGGTTGAATATGGCAAACTCGCCTTCTCCATCAACTTCAAGCAGGCAGGAACACGTGCCGAGGGCGACGGAGGCAACTCCTCAGAGGATCCCTGGGGTGGAACAGCAATCGGTTCGACAACTGTAGACGCAGTTTCCAATGCAGTGCCCATCACAAGTTGGGACAACATCAAGAGCCTTCAGCTTTTCCTCTATGACAATCAGGGCGTTATCCACTTCTCCGACCTGATCGACGCAGCTTCGATCCAGAACAACCTCGCATCGAACCCCACTTCCAACGGATCGGTAACCTACACCTACGGCAACGTGCCCGCAGGATCCTATCGTCTGATGGCAGTGGCAAACGCCAACTCCGCGACTGTTCCCGGCGTCAAGACCACAATCTCCGGCTCCCCCACACCCTGGACAGCCCTCAACGTGGTGAACCGCTTCATCTACAACTGTCACATCACACCTGCCGACACCAACTTTCCCCTCTTCTATCAGAACCAGGTGGCAGCTTCGGGCCAGGTGCGCAACGAGGTGCCTCTGAGCGAGCCTTCCGAGATCTTCCTCGGCCAGGGTTTCGTAAACGGCACCGACCCTGAGGTTTCCGTAGTTTCCGGACAGACAACGGCCGCTACCATCGAACTTACCCGTGAGGTATCCATGATGCGTCTCCGCGTCAACCTCGCAGGTGAGGAGGGCAAGGTAAACAACGCCGACGTCAACCTCAACCCCGACGGAAAAGTTGACTTCAACCGCACGGCATCCATCATGATCGCCACCGTGCCCGACTATATCATCCCGATGGCGAAAGACCGCGAGGTGAACGGCGAGAAACTCTATGCAGGTACATCCGGTTCATCTTCCGCTTCCTCTATATTCGTGCCCGCTACCGTCAACGGCAACCGCATGTTCTACGAGGCAAACCCGACAACCGGCTATAAAGAGGGCGGAAAGATCATCGGCATCGAAGGCGACCCCTACAAGGCCACTTCCTGGCGCGACATCATCGTTTACTCCAACAACAACCGTCAGCAGCTCACCGGAAGCGCAGCCAACGAGCCTCTCAAACAGAACCGCTATCTGCTCATAATTTCCGCAACAGGTCTTCCCGGCCACGTCACCAAAGAGGGTGAGCTCACCGAGGCAAAGACCGTATATTGGTTAGGTTACATCAACCAGGGCTTCGTAAGAAACCAGATCCGCGAGGTCAACATCAAGTTCCTCGACGGCGGTTCGACTGAACTTCCCGAGCGTCCCGACAACGTCGGTAACCTCACAGTCACCGTATCCGAGCCCAAACCTTGGGACGCAGCCATCATGGCTTCTGAGATCATTCTCTAAAAAAGCGTGAAATCGACAGCGCCGGCGACTGAGACCGTCGGGGCTGTCAAGGAGAAACTGCCGCGAATCCGGCAGTTTCCAAGATCCATAACCTAAAAGGGGGCGGGAAGCCGCTCCGTGGTTCTCCCGCTCCCTTTCCCTTCAATCCTAACAACTAAACCTTTCTATTCCTATGACAATGCGCAGTCTCGCGAAAATAGCGGCCATCGGCCTGGCGATGCTCGTAACGTTCAGCTCATGCACCTTCGAATATTTCGAAGACGAGATGAACTATAAAGTCTATGTTCCGGAATTCAAGCAGAAGCTCGTTGAGAACTGCCGTGTGATTCTTTGGAACACGGCCACCGGCGAGAAAGCCGGCGACATCTTCGCCATGTCTAACCAGACGGAAGACAACGTGCTTGAGCAGGGAATCTTCGCGTTTCGCGTCGGACCCGGAAGCTATCGCGCATGCGTGCTCACCGATGTAGACTCGGTGGGACATTACGGCACGGAGGACCTTCAGCTCTCCTCCTTCGCCCTCGACCGCAAGGACAATTCAGTGTTCAAGGCACCCCGCTCCATGCTCTTCGACTATATCGAGCGAACGCTCATAGCTCAGGGTCAGGAAGTCTGCGACACTGCGAAAGTGGAACTCTATCCCGCCAAGCTCACCGTTCGCTACCGGGGCAATGACGTTCCTGCCGAGACATGCCGCAAGGCACGCATGAGGCTCACCAACATCGCCACCGAACAGCGCGTGATGCTCGACACGCTTACATCAGGCGTGCGCGACGCCCACACCGATTATATCTTCGACAACGTCGAAGCTTATCCGCTGAGCGGAGACGGAGCGAGATTCGAAGTTTCAGGCCTCCTTTTCCCCACAGTGGAAAACGAGATGCTGAAGCTCCACATCGAATTCAAGGACGCCGCCTCGAGAGTGATAGCCGCCTACGCCTTTTCCCTCTCCACACGCGATTCAAAACCGCTGCGCATATTCCACGGCCAACACGTCATCATCGACATCTATAACGAAGGCTTCATGATCACCATCCGCGGATGGGACGACCATATCAATGCCGGAGAAGTCGAGATCGACGGCGGCAAGCATAACAAAACCGACGGCATAAAAGACTGAGACAGGAAACCGGAGCTTTCCCCGGAGGGGCGGCTCCAATGCAACGCAAAAAAAGAAAAGAAATGAAATCGATTTTCCGATATATGGCCATAGCCGCGCTTGCGGTCGGGACTATGATTCCGGCAGGGGCGCAGATGATCAAGATGAACGGACCGGCAACGTTGGCCGGCATCCCCAACATCGGCTACGAGCATGCGTTCACGCCCAAGTTCTCCGTCAGCGCCGACGCCTTCTGGCTCCCCTACCTCACCAAGAAGCATGAACAGGTGTTCCGCTCGTTTCAGGCCGCGGCCGAAGCCCGCTATTATTTCAAGGCATCGCTCCGCGAGAACGATTATCTCACCGACGGCTGGTACATCGGCGCCTATCTGCTCTTCGGCAATTACAACATCGGCCTTTACAGGCACAACGACATGGACCGCAGCTTCCGCCGTCGCGGATGGGGCGGCTCGGCCGGCATCAGCGTCGGCTGGAAATATGAATTCAACCGTCATTGGCAGATGGATGTGAACCTCGGTATAGGCTACGCCCATCTGGTCTACGACAAATACAAGCTTGGCGGCATGTACGCCAATCACCCCCTCAGCCGTTTCAACCATTACAACTGGGTGGGACCCACACGGTTCAGCGTCAGCTTCGGCTATGTGCTCGACACGCACTGCCGCAAGAAATGACCCCGATTCCGCAAAAGCCTGAGCTAAAACCGAAAACTGAAAACAATAATGAGAACGCTCTCTAAAACATATATGGCCGCGTGCCTCGCGTCGCTTCTGCTGCTGGCAGGATGCGCAGGGTCCGAAACTCCGGATCTACCCGCTCCCTCTCCTACGGAGGGGAAAGTAGCGGTTACCATTCCCGTGGATCTCACGGGAGCGGAGGATCTGACCGTAGAAACGCGTGCCGGAGTAAGCGATACCGACATTCTGACGGCCGACGGACTCTTATTCGACGAAAATGGCAAATTCCTCGAGGTCCTTCCCGCCGCCATGATTGAGAAAAGCGACGACGGACTGGTTCATATAACACTGCTCTTCGACGCAGTGACAAAACGCAGGACCGTCCATCTCATCGCCAACAGCCGCGATTTCGCCAGCAACGCCTATCGCGTGGACATCCCGTCGCTCGCCGTGGGCGATCCGGAATCGAAGGTGGGCCAGCTCAAGACCCTTCCGCTCGCAGATGGCAGCAACACCCAGGACGGCATTCCTCCGTGCATCATGTGGGGGCGCTTTGTGCTCAACAACGGTATAACGGTCAACAACACTTTCCCGAGCACCGTCAACCTGCTCCGCTCATGCGCCGGAATCACCATCAAGACGGCTGCCGGCACCCCCGACAACGGTCTTTCCGACTTCGTGCTCGAGGGCGCGTCTCTCGTCGGCATCCCCACAACAGGATACCTCACGCCGACAGCATCGGTGACCTCCGCTCCTACGGCCACTCCCACGGCGGGACGCCCCCTGACCACCGACATCGTCACCGACGGCACCCGCTCCATGGTGGAAGGCTCCACACTGAACCTCTACGCCTATGAACGCCAGTGCAGCCAGACGGATTATATGGCAGTGATCATCAAAGGTTCCTACAAAGGGGAATCGGGCTATTACAAACTGATCATCATCAACGGCACAACGCCCTTCAACATAATCCGCAACCACCGCTACAACATAACGATCACTAAAGTGAACGCACGCGGCTATGCCGACATGGCCACGGCGATTGCCTCCCTTCCCTCCAACGCTCTGAGAGCCTCTTTCCTGGACCAGAATCCCGACTATAGCTCGGTTACGGCCGACAGCCAGTACAGGATGAGCATGGACTGCAACACCTTTGAGCTCTACGGCAAATACTCCACAACCGACGACATCGTCCGCCTTCCGATAGCGAAAGTGGAATACACCCGCGGAACGACGCCCACGATCGACTATACAGGCACTCCGGCATGGATTTCCGATGTTCAGGCCGTTTCGACCGGAAGCAACACATATTCCGTCGTGGCCTCTTTCCACAGCGACGGGCAGCCCCATGAGCTGGATATGAGAGTGAAATGCGACAATCTCGATCTTCCCCTCAAAGTGAAATGGAAACCCGTCGACGCACACGCCACCGGCACGGGCTGCTACTCCGTGAGCCTGATCAACGCCGGGGAGAAAAACTGGAGCGTCCGCGTCGTGTCGGGACAGACCAACCCCGCATGGTTCGGACTCAATAATTCCGGAGCCGCCACAGGCGTGACCTCCACAGGGCTGTTCGTGAACCAGATCGATTCCCGTTTCGATCCGGGCGCATATCTCCATGTCAACTCCGGCTCAACCAATATCGCGCGTCTTCGCAAGACATGCGGCACCTCGTCCGAAGAACCGGTATCGGCCAACATAGCCGTAATCAGACATAATTGACGACAGCAACCGAATTCAAAGGAACAACAATATCCAACCTTCAACGTATGTTCAAGAAACTCTGTATATGGACAATGGCGACGCTCGCGGCAATGACGGCCGTGTCATGTTCCGAGGAGGAAACGCCGGAACAGGGCGCCGCCAAGGGGCAGCTCACGTTCGCCATCAGCTTCAGCAAAATCCAACCGACGAGAGCCGATCTCACCGTCGGGAGCTCCTCGATATCCACCACCCCGGTGTCGCAGACCGTGCCTGAGACAAACTGGAGCAACATCAGCTATATCCAGATATTCCTTTACGATCATCAGGGCGTGATCCACTTCTCCGATGTTATCGATGTGGACCGCATAGCCTCGAGTCTGGCCGAGACGGGCGACAACACTCTGAGATACACATATCGTAACGTGCCTGCGGGAACTTATTATCTATCGGCAGTGGCCAACGCCAATTCGGCGCATCAGACCATCCGCACGGAGCTCAACAATCTGACTGCTACGTGGACGCCTTACAACGTAATTAACCGCTTTATCTACAACTGCCGCATCCGGCCCGCCAACTCGCAGTTTCCCGACGCATATATCGACGCACTCAAGGATCGCAATATGATGCGCGACGAGCATGCACTGGCAACACCCACCGAACTCTTCCTCGGCCGCGGAACGATCGACGGCACCAACCCTTCCATCGACATAGCGGACCGTAAAGAGACAAAAGCGGTGATCGATCTCCAGCGCGAAGTGTCGATGATGCGGCTGCGTATCAATCTGGCCGATGCGGCGGATTCCTACAACAACGCCGACCGGAACATGGTTGCCGACGGAAAGGTGGACTTCAACAGCAATTCCGCTCTCATGATAGCCACCGTGCCCGACTGCGTGATTCCTATGTGCGAGGAATCCCGATACGTCACAATTTCCAACGGCATCGGCGACGCCACAACATCGGAGACCGTGAAGGTTGTCGGAGGAACATCCGAGACATGCTCGCAATCATCGATATTCGTGCTCCCGGCTCTTGAGGGCAATCTTATGTTCCACACTTCGAATCCTACTTCGGGATATACAGGCGACAAAAAGATCATCGGCATCGACGGCGACCGCTACAACGCCAACGCATGGCGCGACATCATGGTGCTTCCCAACGACAAAGTGCGCCAGCTCTCCGGAAGCAACCCCAACAACCCGCTGCTCCAGAACCGCTATATGATCATCATATCGGCTCTCGGCCTCCCGGGCCACAAGACCCGCGAAGGTGTGCTCACCGAGCCGAAGACCGTATACTGGACAGGCTATATCAACGAAGGCTTCCACCAGAACCAGATCCGCGAGGTGAACATCAACTTCAAAGACGGAGGCTCGCAGGAGCCGCCGGAACGTTCCGACAACCGCGGCAGCTTTATCATCGAAGTGGCCGATCCGGCCGATTGGTGGACATTCGACAAAGACTGGGTAGTCGAACTCTAACAAGCCCTAAGGACCTTTCAAACAGATTGTTAAGAATATGAAATCCATGACAAGATATATCGCCGCCGCATTTCTTGCAGCCGCCGCTGTTCTTCCTGCGGGAGCGCAGATGATCAAGATGAACGGCCCGGCCATCCTCGCCGGCGTGCCCAACATCGGTTATGAACATGCGTTCACACCGCGTTTCTCGGCAAGTGTCGACGCTCTCTGGGCGCCCTATCACAAGCATAGCACCGGAGAATACTTCCGCTCTTTCCAGACCGGCGCCGAGCTCCGTTATTATTTCAAAGGTTCGGAGCATCCCGGCGACTATATAGCCACCGGATGGTATGCCGGCGCCTACGCGCTCTATGGCGATTTCAACATAGGCTTTCTCCGCCACAACGATCCCCTTAACAGCTTCCGCCGCAAGGGCTACGACGTATCGGCCGGAATCTGCGGCGGATGGAAATATGAGTTCAACCGCCATTGGCAGATGGATATCAACCTCGGCATCGGCTACGCGTTGCTTGTCTACGACAAATACCGGCTCGCCGGTCCGGAGGCTTCGATACCCTTCAAGAAAAAACAGACACGCAACTGGATAGGTCCGACACGTTTCAGCATCAGCTTCGGATACATCATCAACTGCGGATGCCGCAAACACTAAAGATACGAGCTTAGGCAAACTACATATAAACATGGATAAAATATGAACATGGGCAAAATATACATATTACCGATTGCCGCTGCGGCGGGACTTTTCCTCCTCTCCTCATGCGGTGAGGAGAGTCTCAAGGGCCCCGACGACGTCAACGGCAAGGATATCACTCTGACTTTCGGCCGCGCCGATGCCATACCTTTGGCGCGCAACACGGTGCTCGCGCAGTTCCACAGCCTCACGGCAGGCGATGGCGGTTACCGCGGAATGCCCGATCTGGACTATCCATCCGAAAATAGCATCACATTCAACCTCGGCGAGGGAAGCTGGGACTTCCGCATGGTCTCGGCAAACGATGAAGCCTCTCTTTCCGGAATCATGGAGCCGGCGTTCGGCAAGACCGCAGTGCAGAGCCTCATGTGGCGCGCCGCCGACAATACGGCCGATGCTCCCGAAATCTACACTTCGGCGATTCAGAACGTGGAGATGGAGGGACATTGGGAAGCTCCTGAAGGAGGTGCCGGTGTCGACAAGTTCGTGCCCGACCGCGACTACCGCTATCCGGCACAGTATACGCGCAATGTAGCCAAGCTCTCGCTCACGTTCGGAAAGTCGGAGGATCTCAAGCCCGGAGGATCCCACAAGGTATACATCTCCAATGTGCCCCGCGCCCTCAACTGGGCCGGCGG
>URNY01000129.1 GCA_900549375.1 uncultured Bacteroidales bacterium
GTCGCAAGCCTGTATGGCCATCTTCATGGCAACTTCGGTGGCTACAGAGCCGGAGTCGGCATAAAAAATATGGTTCATCGACGGCGGGAGAATGGAGAGGAGCAGTTTGCCGAGGTCGATTGCCGGCTGATGAGTGAGGCCGCCGAACATAACGTGCGACATGCGGTCGATCTGGCGGCGCGCCGCTTCGTTCAGGACGGGATGGTTGTAGCCATGGATCACGCACCACCACGAAGACATGCCGTCGATGAGCACGGTGCCGTCGGCGAGGAAAATCTCGGCTCCGTCGGCATGATCAACTTTATAGGTTGGAAGCGGACAATGAGTGGAGGTATAAGGGTGCCAGAGGTGATCTCTGTCGAAAGTATCGTGTATGCTTTCCGAATGGTTCATAATATAAGGTCGTTTTCATCAATACGCGGCTTTTCGCATTGCGACTGCAAAAATAGCAAAAAAATCAGACGGGGTCAACATCGTAATAAATCACGGAGGATTTAATTTCGGGAATATGTGCGAGTCGTGCGTTGATGGCCCTGAGCAGGTCCTTTACTTTTTTGAGGGAGGCTCCTGCTTCGACTTTGAGCATGATCGACTGTATGAACCATAGCGCCACGCGGCTGACGAACGGCTTTTCCGGACCGAGCACGCGGTCGCCGAAGACATCCCTGAGAGCCATTGTCAGAACCACGGCCGCCCTGTCGGCCGCCGCCGCATCCTTGTTTTTCAGATATATGTTGATGATTTTTGTGAAAGGAGGGTAGGCGTATTTCTGCCGTTCGGAGATTTCTCGTTCGTAATAACCGGCGAAATCATGCTTTTTCACATATCGCAGGATGGGGTCGTCGGGTTTTGTGGTCTGGACAATCACTTTTCCCGGTTCCTGTCGACGACCGGCTCTTCCCGCAACCTGCTCGAGCATGTTGAAAGCCCTTTCGTTGCTTCTGAAATCGGGAAAGTTGAGCAGCGTATCGGCGTTCACCACTCCGACAACGCGCACTTTCTCGAAATCGAGCCCTTTAGTAACCATCTGCGTGCCGACGAGAATATCTGTCTGATGGGATGCAAACTCATCGATAATTTCCTGAAACGCCTCCTTGTTGCGGGTGGTGTCAAGGTCCATGCGGGCCACGCGATAGTCGGCATATTCGCGGTGCAGTTCCTCGGCGATGCGTTCGGTGCCGTAGCCGAAAGTCTCGATGCTGTTCTGTCCGCAGGCCGGGCATAACTTAGGAAGAGGCTGACTATAGCCGCAATAATGGCAACGGAGCATCTGAGTATTTTTATGGTAGACGAGCGAGACGTCGCAGTTAAGGCATTTCGGAGTCCAGCCGCATTGGTTGCAGACCACTACCGGCGCGAAACCGCGGCGGTTCTGGAAAACGATTGCCTGAGCCCCGTCGGCGAGAGTGTCGGCCAGGGCCCTGCGCAACGGGGCGGAGAGTATGCCTTTGTTAAGCTTGCGCTTACGCTGGTCGCGCATGTCGATAATTTCGACATCGGGGAGGACGGAGCCTTCGAATCTTTCTGAGAGGGAGACAAGGCCATATTTGCCGTTGGTGGCTTTGAAATATGTCTCCACCGAGGGAGTGGCTGAGCCGAGCAGTGTTTTGGCTCCGTGCATGGAGGCAAGCACTATTGCCGCATCGCGGGCGTTGTATCTCGGAGCCGGGTCGTATTGTTTGAAAGAGGCTTCATGCTCCTCATCTACAATCACCAGACCGAGTTGCGCGAACGGGAGGAATATCGAAGACCTGACACCGAGGATGATTCTCGGCTCATTGGAGGTGAGCAGCTTGTTCCAGACGTCGACGCGCTCGTTGTCGGAAAACTTGGAGTGGTAAACGAGCATCGTGTCGCCAAATACTTTGCGGAGGCGGTCGGTGAGCTGAGTGGTGAGAGAAATCTCCGGTACGAGATAGAGAACCTGACGTCCGCTTGCAAGCGTTTCGAAAATGAGGTGCGAATATATTTCGGTTTTCCCGCTACCGGTGACGCCATGAAGGAGCGCTACGTTATGCTCTCGGAATGATTCGCGAATTTCTCCGAGAGCCTTTTTCTGCGCAGGGGAAAGCATGGAAAGCTGAGGCGCGGTGGCGCTTCCGACCGCATTGAAACGGTTGACGGCCCTTTTATTCTGCCGGAGTATTCCCTTGTCGACAAGCGCTTTGAGGATGGCCGGCGAAACGCCGGAGGCCGAGAGAAGCTCCTCGCGGGTAACATCGCGCAGAGGTTCGTTCCGGCGCATCCATCCGGAGAGGTCGAGATAGGCAATAAGTGCTTTTTCCTGCTGGCGCGATTTGCCGACGAGTCCGAAGAAGTCGTGAAGGCGGTCGTTGTCGTCGCGTTCGGCAAGAAGTTCGATAAATGTCTGCTTACGGGCTTTGTATTTTTCCACCACTTTCTCGTTGATCTCGACTATGCCTTCCTCCATGAGCGAGCTGACCACCCGCGTAGCGTTCTTGATGCCTGTGAGATTCTCAAGTTCCGAGATCCGCAACCTTTTTTTAGATTGAAGTGCCTGAATAACTATGGCCTGGTTTTCCGAGAGCTGAACGCCGTCGGGAGATTCGAAATCGGAGTTCAACGACACAAAAGTCTCGCTCTCCGGTTTGAGGCCTGTTGGCACCGCGGCCTTGAATACCTCGCCGGGCGAGCAGAGATAGTATTCAGCAATCCAATGCCACAGCTTGAGCTGGGGATGTCTAACCACGGGCTGCGGATCGAGGAGAGCCATGAGCGGTTTGACGTCATAGCCTGCCGGGGGATTGGAATGCAGATGCTCCACGATGCCGGTATAATATTTCCTTCGTCCGAACTGGACGAGAACCCGTGAGCCTTTCTTCAACACATCCTGCAATTCCTCCGGAACGGAATATGTGAAAGTGGAATAAAGGGGCAGGGGAAGGATAATCTCAGCGAACATACTGCAAATTTAGGCAAAAAATCGCCAAAATTCCTTAGATTGATATTATTTTACTAAATTTGTAATTCAAAGCGATAAACGGATTCTTCCGCCCGTATAAGGGATTATCGGAAGTCGTAGCGTTTAAGGAGTTGAATATCAATAAATAATATATAGAATAAAGATTATGAAAAAAGCTAAGTATCTCATTCTTGTAGCCCTAATGGCAATATTCGTCAGTGTTCCGGCCAGTGCAGAATTCCGTTTCGGTGTAAAGGCCGGCCTCAATATCAACAAGCTCCATCTGAGCAATTTCGGCGATAACGTTTCTTCCGACAACCGTTGCGGTTTCACTGCCGGTGTGATGACGGAATTCACGGTGCCTATCATCGGTATCGGTGCGGATCTTTCGCTGATGTATACCCACATGAACGAGCGAATCAATGATGCCGGCGATAAGGGAAGCATCAACAAGAATTTCCTCGAGATTCCTTTGAATCTGAAATATAAATTCAATATTCCCGTTGTGGCGTCGATCATCAAGCCGATGGTATATACAGGTCCGACACTTGCATTAAAACTCGACAAGAGCGCGATAGACGATCTCAAGACAAAGACCGCTCAGTGGGGCTGGAATTTGGGTATTGGTGTAGAACTTATCAAACATCTTCAGATCAGCGGCGGCTATACTTTCGGTATCAACAACATCGTGAAGAAGACGGGTCTGGTCGATGAAGTCATTAAAGATGTAAAACTCAAGAACAACTACTGGACGGTTACGGCAGCGTGGCTTTTCTAAGCGTATGCGCTCTTAACTGACAAATCAGGATATGAGAAAAATTATATTAGCATTCCTGCTTGCCGCTGTGACCTTCGGCGCTTCGGCCGAATTCCGGTGGGGTCCGACTGTAGGCGTGAATATCTCCGAGCTTTATTGGAAACAGAATCTTGTAAAGACAACGTTGCTCGCCGGTCCGAATGCGGGAGTGATGGGAGAGGTGATGATTCCTGGAATCGGTTTTGGAATCGACTTCGCGCTTAAATACAGCATGCACGGGGCGACAGTTAATTTCGGGGATCAGTACATATGGTCGTCGGATGGCTACGGCAAAGAGAAGGTATGGTTTCATACATTGCAGATACCTTTGAATGTAAGGTTCAAATGGACCCGTATGAACGGATTCGAGCACTATGTGGCTCCATTTGTCTATGGCGGTCCGGTGTTTAACTTTAACCTTTCGACATCCGATCTTCCGATTATCGAGCATCCTGCCGGTTCGTTCGGCCTTCAGTGTGGCATCGGCGGTGAATTCCTTGAGCGTTATCAGCTATCCGCAGGGTATTACTGGGGCATCAGCTATGATTGCCGGACGATAAAGCTCGATAATTTCAGCGGACGCACACGCGGCTGGCAGATAAACGTGGCTGTATTGTTCTAATCTTTAAGGAATAGAATATAAGGATATGGACGAAGAAAAGGATAAAGTTCAGAAACCTTCGGCAGGAGAGGCATCACCCGCAGTGCAGACTGATGAGGAGATGCGGATTACTGCCAAGGCTGTGGAATTGCTAAAGACAGTCTTTGACCCTGAAATACCTGTGAATGTCTACGATTTAGGCCTCATATACCGTATCGAGTATGATCCTTCTGACAGGACGCTGCATGTGGATATGACCCTCACGGCTCCTTCATGCCCTGCGGCCGATTTCATCCTTGAGGATGTAAGGCAGAAGCTCGTGAGCATCGAAGGGCCTGAAAAGGTAGATTTGCGGCTCGTGTTCGAACCGGAGTGGAACAACGACATGATGACCGAGGAAGCCAAGCTTGAACTCGGATTCCTTTGAAAGCATATTTTTGTGAAAGCATATTTTTTGAGTGACCTTCATCTCGGCGCTCCTTATTTCCCCGATTCAAGGAGCACGGAGATGAAGGTCGTAAATTTTTTAGATTCGATCAAGGATGACGCCGATGTGATTTATCTTCTCGGCGATATCCTCGATTATTGGTATGAATACAGGTATGTGGTGCCTCGCGGGTTCGTGCGCTTTTTCGGTAAGCTCGCGGAGCTTGCCGACAGGGGTACTCGCATCGTGTGGTTCATCGGCAACCATGATATCTGGATATTCGATTATCTTCCGAAAGAGCTTGGCATAGAGGTTGTGGATGGCAGTCTTGTCGAGAAGATCGACGGGAGATATTTTTTCATGACACATGGCGATGGAATCGGTAAGCTGAAGCCGTCGTTCAAATTCTTGCGCCGACTCTTTCGGAGCAAGACCTGTCAGCGGCTTTTTGCAGGTATACATCCGCGCTGGACAGTCCCGTTTGCCTACAACTGGAGTCGCCACAGCCGCAAGATAGAGGGACCCTCCGCCGAGGATGCGAAGAGGATGATGACCAACATACGCGAGTTTAGTGAAGAATATCTCGCTGAGCATCCGGAGATCAATTATTTCATCTACGGGCACCTTCATCTGTGGGAAGATATCCGACTTTCGGAGAGATGCCGGATGATTGTGCTCGGTGAATGGATCTCGACCTACAGCTATGCGGTGTGGAATGGAGAGGAGTTGGAATTGAAGATATGTAAAGATTTGTAAAAATTTGTGCTTTATAACATATTTTCACATCAAAAATTTACGAGAAGAGCCGGATTTTATATGTTTTACAACACATTTGTAACATTTTGCTATAAAATCTTTGGTTAAAGAATATAAAATACCTACCTTTGCAGTGACCTAAAACAATCTTTTTTTACCTTAAGATTTTTTACCTGTAGAAACTTATAAAGGGTGCGACCGTGGAGGTTATCACCCTTTGTTTTTTATATATCCCCGAGGATTTTGATGTATACGAAGAAATTCAGTCGCTCCGCGACTCTCCCCAGCCGGAAATCATCTTATTTGCGAATCATTTATTGTCTATGTGGACGCGATTAATAGCGTCCCTACTGGTGGTGCCGGGAAAGAGCGGGTCAGAAGCCTTTCTTTTCGCGGTGGCGGTAGAAGAGGTAGACGAGGATGATGACGATTATCTCAACGGCAGCGACGGTGAAGAAGCGTGCTTTCTCGCCGTTTCTGAGGAGCTCGGGGCCGAAGACGGCCATCATCGCGATGAAATAGATTGCGAGCAGGGTTGGCAACCAGATCGATTTGCGGATTCTCTTCATTGTGTTATGGACTCTTTTGCGTCGTCTTTGGGGGCGGGCGCGATGGGTTCGGACGGAAGGGTGAGGTATTTCGATTCGAGAGGTTTGAACCGGCCTTGGGAAAGGAAATCATAGATGCTGACGCATGCGAATGCGTCGAGCGAGGCGTAGGCCTGCTGATTGGGGGTTAGTTCATCGGCTTCCCAGTTGGTGAGGCGCTGGCCTTTGGATATCCGCTTGCCGAAGATGACGGCGTAGATGCGGGCCAGACTGTTGTCGGCAATACGGAATTGTTTCACGTAGGCCTGCAGGTCTATGAAGCCGTCGGGATTGAGCGCGCAGATCTTGTTGAGATTGTGGAAATCATCATGAATCGAGAGTCCGACTTTCAGTATCTCTTTGTTCTCAAGCAGTGATTTTACGGCAGGGTGCAGTCCGATATGGTTCAGCCGGAAGAGGTAGCAGGTGGAATGGGAGGAGAGCTGGAGGAGCGACACCTTGTTTGTCTGTCCGCGTTTGAAGCTGGGTTTGGTTTCCGTGTCGAAGCCTATGACTTTCTCTTTCGAGAGTTCCTCCACAGCTTTAAGGGCATCGTCGACTGTATCCACGAGCACAATCGTGCGGTCGTAGGTGGCAATCGGCAGCGATGCGAGCTGATCCTTGGAGATGCTTATTATTCTTTTATCCTCTTCCATGTTTCGATTATTGATAAGCAGTTCTGTTGAAATTATATCGAAGGCATTTCAATATAAAGCGCATAGGGGAAATATTCCTTCAGCCAGCCTTGGATATACTGTTTCGTATCATTGCAGATAACGGCATCCTTGTCGAAATGCGAATTATAGATGACGGCAAAGAGCGGTATGCCTCTGCTCTTTAAAGCATCGAGGGCGAGAAGAGTGTGGGATATCGATCCGAGACGTCCGTTTGTGACCAGCACTGCCGGCAGTTTATTTTCACGGATATAGTCGATCGTGAGATAATGCTGCTTAAGCGGCACCATCAGACCTCCGGCTCCTTCCACAAGCACATGGCCGTGCCGGTCGGAGAGCTTTCCGGTGCATTGTGATATAAGATCGAAATCGAGCTCTCTGCCATCGATGCGGGCTGCAAGATCGGCCGAGGCCGGATATGTGAATATCACGGGAGCCGTGGTGTGGTCGAGATCTTCCGGGAGCATTCCGGTGCCCATAATCCGGCGGTGCACCTCAATGTCCTCGCTGCTTCCCACATTGCCTGTCTGCACAAACTTCTGGGTAATGACATCAAGTCCTGCATCCATCATGCGAGCGGCAAGCCACCCTGTGGCGTAGCTTTTGCCGGCATCGGTGTCTATACCTGTTATGAATAGAACGGGAGGGAGGTCGATTCCTTTGAAATCCATATTAGACTCAGTTCCTTAAATTTTTTTAAAGGAGGAGAGATTTGCTATCTCTCCTCCTTTATGGATTAGTTTACCAGGCGAACATCGGGTAGTCGTTCATAAGGTCGTTGACCTTGCGGCGGACATCTGCGATGATTTCGGGGTCGTCGGCGTTAGAGAGCACGGTGTCGATGAAATCAGCTATCGTCTCCATCAGTTCCTCTTTGGCTCCGCGGGTGGTTATGGCGGCTGTTCCGAAGCGCAGGCCGCTCGTGAGGAAGGGGCTGCGGGAATCGTAAGGCACCATATTCTTATTTGCCGTGATGTCGGCTTCAACGAGCACCCTCTCGGCTTTCTTGCCACTCATGTCGGGGAATTTGGGGCGGAGG
>URNY01000130.1 GCA_900549375.1 uncultured Bacteroidales bacterium
CTCAATGCTCAAAAAGCAGAGGCTGCGCCGTAACCCTTAATTACGACACAGCCCCATGTCTTATAGTATTTATGTAAACTGTTAGCGAATTCTATCTATAATCGATCAGTTTACAGAATTACTTTCTTGCCATCTTTGATATAGATTCCATGACCGGGATTGGTGACGGGGATTCCTTGCAGATTATAGATCGTGCTCTCCTTCTGCTCCTCAGGCTCTATAGAAATGCTGTCGGAAGAGGAGTTGTTGGATTTACGATAAATCTTAAGTCGTCCGCTATTATTCATCTTAGGAAGAATTATGGTGTTGCCGTTTAATTCCGAAGTGATGTCCTTGCCGTCCAATTCCACTTTGATGATTTCTACACCATCGGCAGGCTTGAGATTAACGCGGTATCCCTCAGTCTCACCGATTGTCATTGAAGTTCCGTTGTATAACCTTGAGAATGCCTTGGACGCTTTCTCATCCATATTTTCAGCGGCGCGTACACGAGCTGCGGCGCGAGCAATTGGCTCTCTCCTAATACAAGAATACGCTTGCCGAAAATACCACCTGAATCATAGACCTTGCCTACCCAAGGCTTGAAAAAGACATTCTTCATACTTTTCGTGGGCCGCGGTCTTCCCCTCGTTGGCGTTAGGTTAGCTTAAAAGAAAAAGCGTAGAAATCTGTATCGGTTACAGCCCAACAAGCAGAGGCTTCTCATTGCCCATCAGGCGGGGATAAACGCTTTTTATGTATGTCTATGCGGACGCTATTTATAGCGTCCCTACTGGTTCCCTTCCCACATTACCCCGGACAGGGGCTTCTGCGTTGCGGTCTGTAATCTCAAAGATAATCATATTTTTAGGATTCATTCATAAATATTAGGTTAAAATCATCATTAAGCTGGAAGTAAGTGCTGTCGCTCCGCGACAATCTCGCAAGCAGGAACAATTAATAGACAGGAGTTCCAACATTTGCCGCAGGTGGATTGTTATAATGATGATGGAACAATGGGGCCAAAATTCAATCCTATAAAAATCAAGATTATGAAATTCACTCAACCTCGCTTACCTTATGCTCCCGATGCTCTCGCACCGGTGATCTCGCCTGTAACTGTCGATTTCCATTACGGCAAACATGAGAAAACATATATCGATACCCTCAACGCGCTCGTGAAGGATACACCTTTCGAGGAGATGTCGCTCGAGGAGATTATCTGCAAAAGCGACGGCAAACTCTTCAACAATGCCGCGCAGGCGTGGAACCATATCTTCTATTTCTTCCAGTTCGCTCCCAACGGTCTCAAAGAGCCGTCGGGCAAACTGAAAGAACAGATCGACAAACAGTATGGCTCTTTCGAGGAGTTCAAATCAAAAGTGGAGGAAGCGGGCACTACCCTCTTCGGCTCCGGATGGGTATGGGTATCGGCCGACGATAAGGGCACTCTCTTCATAACGCAGGGGAAGAACGCCTCCAATCCTCTCACCGACGGTCTGAAACCGATCCTCACAATCGACGTCTGGGAACATGCCTATTATCTCGACTATCAGAACCGCCGCGCCGAGTATCTCAAAAAGATATGGGATATCATCGACTGGGATATCATCTCAATCCGTTACGGCGAATAATCCTCCTTACCATTAGATACCGCATAAAATAAAAGACGCGCTCTCGGGCGCGTCTTTCATTTTAAAGTTAGTTAGAATAGCCGTTTATTTCAGCATCTTCTGGAGCTGTTCCGGCTCGTTGGTCGTGATATAATCCACGCCCTGGTCGATACACCACTGCATATCCTCGGGTGTGTTAACCGTCCATACGTTCACCTCAAGACCTTTGTCGTGGCATTCCTTGATCCACTCGGGGTGCTTCTTCATCACCTTCAGCGAATAATCAATGCCGGCGCCTTTGGCATATTTAACCTGGCAGGGAACATAGTCGCCATTGAGGAAATAAACCTTGGCCTTGGGAGCCATCTTGATGAAATTCTTGAAAGCGTCTTTGGAGAACACGATATAATCCGTGCGGTCCTCAAGTCCGTATTTCTTAATCATCTTCACTACTTTCTTGGCGGCGGCCTTCTCCTGCTTGCGGCTGTCGTGAGTCTTGAGCTCGCACACCAAACGGGTGTTCAGCTTCGAAGCCGTCTGCAGATACTGCTCGAGAGTGGGCACTGTCTCGCCGTTGGCGAGCTTCTCTTTCAGCACGATGGCGGCCGGCGTACGCTGGATCTCCACACCGTTGATTGTCGGGTCGTGGTTCACGATCAGAACACTGTCGGGAGTCATCCATACGTCGAACTCCGATGCATAGCAACCGATAGAATCAGCCTTTACGAGCGAACGGATAGAATTCTGGGCAGCGCCCTCGGTCTTCCAGTAGCCGCGATGGGCTATCACTTTGGGTTTGGCGGCGTAGGCCGAAAACCCTGCGGCGGCTGTCAGAGCAGCGGCCATAAGAATAATACACTTTCTCATCTTAGAAATTATATTGAAAACTCTATTGTCACTTTCTTCTTCACATCCGTAGCAGGCACCTTCACCACAGGGCATCCGTCCTCGGTGAGGATCTTGGCCTTGCGGCCGTTGACCGTGGCGCCCTTCGCCTTGTCAATTCCGGGAAGCTTCACAGTATAGGAACGTTTCTCAACCTGTCCTTCGTATCCACCTTCGGCGGGATTCACGGTTACCGTAGCCTTCTTCCCTTTCTGCGTATAGTTGAGTCGGGAGATGGAATATTTACCATCCTTATAGTCGAGGCTGATGCCGTCGTCCTCATAAAGCTCGAAAGTGTTCGACGCGTCGCCTGCCGCGGGATAGACGGTCATCACAAGCTCGGTCAGCGGAGTCGAGGCCGGACGTGAGGTGTAGGGCTGCATGGCGAGGATATGACCGCCGCGAACGTAAAGCGGGAACTCATCGAGCGGTTTGGAGATCGAGAGTGTCTGGCCTCCGTCATAACGCTCCCCTGTGAAATAGTCATACCACACCTCTTTATCGGGGAACCATACCTTCTGCGAAGCCACCTTGTTCTCCCCTTCGCCGGGCGAAGTGATAGGAGCGGCCATCAGTACGTCGCCGAACATGAACTGCTGAGGCTGGTCGAACGATTCCTTGCGGTCGCCGAAGTCGATGAACATCGAGCGGTTCAGCGGCACCATCGTGTTGTGGGTATGCCATACGTAGCTATAGATATAAGGCATCAGCTGTGAGCGGAAATGATACATCTTGCGCATCGCCTCGGTCTCCTTCTCACCAGACAGCCAGGGACGGCGGTCGAGTTTCTTATCCTTGGTGGAATGCACGCGCAGTGCGGCCGAAAGTGCGCCGAACTGAGTCCAGCGGGTTGTCAGCTCCGGATTGGGCTCGCCACGGAAACCGCCGATATCGTGCGCCCAATAGTAGCATCCGCCCTGACCGCTGCAGGCTGTCAGCTTCACCTCGAACGCCAGCATCGGCCAGTTGGCCTGGGCATCGCCGGAGAACTGTATCGGGTTGCGGTGGTCGCCCCAGCCTGCCCAGCGGCTATAGCCGGCACCGCGCTTGCCGGTGCGCTGCGAATTGCGGTAGTAAAGCTCATTCACCCACTGCAGAGAGGTGGAGTTATGTCCGAACACGTAGGGATAAAGATAATTCTGCTGCCAGTCGAGCCACCAGAAATCCACACCCATATCCTCCGACGGCTTGTGGGCATACTCGAAGAATTTCTCCATATAGTTGCGGTCGGAAAGATCGAAGAGGGGCACTTCCCCTTCCTTGGCACCGACAGCCTTGGCGAACTCGGCATAATTATGCTCGTGCGGGCGGATACCGTCGTGCGGATGGTCGTTGAGCGAAACGGTCACTCCCTTGTCGTGGAGAGTCTTGATCAACGCCGCCGGATCCGGTATAAGTTCCTTGTTCCAGGTATAGCCGTTCCAGTTGAGATGACCGTTATGGCCCGTTCCGGTCTTGGCGTCGTTGGTATGCCAGCCCATGTCGAAAACTATGTTGTCGATCGGGAAATTATTCTTGTCGTAGCCGTCGACGATATCGATGAACTCATCCGAAGTATAATCCCAATAGCGGCAATACCACACGCCGTGGATATACTTGCGGGTCATCGGCACGCGGCCGCTGATAGCGCCGAGGCTCGCGAGGGCGGCCTTGAAGTCGTTGCCATAGATGAAGCAATACTGGTCCTGGATATGATTTCGGGTGTCGCGGGGCTCTATCCAGCCGTTCACGAGCAGGTCGCTCTTCTGGTCGTCGATCATATACCAGCCGTCTTTGCTCAGGATACCGTCGTTCATCGGTATCTCGCCCGTGACGCGGTCGAGGGTTTCGACCGGTCCGCCGAGGTTGTTTTTGGTGATGAAGCGGTTGGTGAACTTCTTCTCCTTGCCGTTATGACGGTAGAAGACGTTGAGATTCGAAGTCGAGAAAGGGAACCCGTCGTTCTTGTACCAGATGCGGAGCGCGGGGGTGGTGATCTCATAGCAGTTATTGCCGAGGTCGCGGACATCGATACTGTCGGTGGGAAGCATTGATGTGCGGTCGTAGGCGAAAAGTGTGGGCTCATCCACAAACTTCTTGTCTACAGCGTATTCGAGCCGCAGAAGAGTCGGCGTGATGATGGAGAGCCTGTTTTTACCGAATTCCATCGGATTCTTCTCCGGACGATACGCGGATGCCGTGGCAACGCCAGAAACGAGCAGTGCGGAAAGCAAAGTTGTCTTGATTATTGATTTCATTTCGTCAATTTCGTGTTTCAAATTGCAAAGATAAAAATATTTTTCTGTTTTGCAATGAAATTATCTAAGTTGGTTTAACGAACACTTACAATAAACCCCGACAGCCGTAATTTCCGGCTGCCGGGGTCCGGGCAAGCACAGGGTATTTGCTTGTAAGTTAATGTAGGATAATTGTCAATTGCTGCCCTTGTTGTCGAGCGTGGAGGTATATACGTTTCCGAGAGGATCGGTTGCTTTCACCGTAACGCTTCTCCATGTCGAGGCGGGCTTGTAGAGGAAGAGATGGTTGGTGGTGGCGATCTGCGCTCCGCTGTGGGTGGAGGGGATATACCATTTGCCATCTTTCTCGTTGTAGACAAGCGATTTGCGGACATCGGGATCCTGTCCCGTCACATTGTTCAGCTTGGTCCATGCTCCGCCGTCTTCCTGAATCTCCACTGTCCACGAGGGATACCATGAGAAAACATTCACAAGAATCTGGTCGAAAGGATCGCCGAGGTTGTTGGATGCTTTGTAGAGCACGGCGTCCTCGGGAGCATATATCTTCATCTGATAATCGCGGTCGTAGCCTACGCTCTTGTAGTACATGTCGGAGAGTTTGTCGCCGTTGAATTTAAGCATACCGTAGCCGCGGGGCGTGCCGTCGCTGCAGAGGGGATACCAGTAGGCTCCCATGGCGGCGCCGAAGTTATATTCGGTCATGTTGGGGGCGATCTCAACGGTCGACTGGTTGTGGGCGTGACCCGAGAGGATATATACCTGACGGTAATCGGAGATAAGCTCATAGAGAGCCTCGGTGTTGGTGAGGTTACCGCTTTTGTTCCAGCGGGCGGTAGGAATGTGGAGAGCCACGATCAGACCTTTATCTTTGGAAACATGGCTGAGGTCCTTGCGAAGCCAGTCGAGCTGTGCCTGGGTGATGGTGGCCGCATAGTCGTTGCGTCCGGTAGCGCCGCTGTAGAGCACGTCGTCAAGAACCACCATGTGCCAGTCGCCGATATTCACCGAATAATATGTCGGGCCGAGGGTGTTGCGGAAATCGGCGTCGCTGTCGGTGTCGTTCTTCACGTTCTCGTTGTGGTCATGATTGCCGATCACGGAGAAGGTGGGAACGGAGGTGCGTCCGATAAGGGTCTTGTAGGTGGAGAAAAGCTCGGGCTTGTTCCATACGATATCGCCGAGGGAGATGCCGTAGGTGTTCGTGCCGAGGGGCTTGGCGAGGTCGGTGTAGTCGGGAAGGATGATATCCGTGAAATCCTTCACATCCTGATCGTTGCCGATCTGAGGATCTGCGAGGGCCATGAGCGTCCATTCGCTCTTCTTGGGAGCCGACACGAGGCGGAAATCGCGCTGGATCTTGGCGTCGCCCGAGAAATCGAGCACTTTGTAGAATCTGGGCATTCCGTCGAGCACCGGTATCTCGCAATCCTCAGGAACCGACACGAAGACATGCTGGCTTGTGGAATACATCTGGTATTCACCTTTTTCGTCGGTGAGTTCTACGTTCACGCCGTCGCTCACCACTACCCCGGCGCGGGGAACGCCGTCGACTGTGACGCGGCCGGCGAGATTCTTGCCGAAGCCGTGCTCGATGGTCACCTCATCGCGGTCGAACCCGCCGGGAGCAACCGGTGCCTCCTTCTCGGAGCAGGATGCCAGCGCTATGGCCAGTACTCCTGCGGAGATATACTTTAACACTGATATATTGTTGAGTATCATTGAAATTCTTTATTTGAGCGTTAACAAATATTAGTATCCGGGGTTCTGCTCGAGTTTGGGATTGCCCTGGATTGCCTCCAGAGGAATGCAGAACACTTTCTTGTTGTCGTCGGTCGGAGTGTGATCCCACCAGGATTCCGTGGTGAAGAGGTTCCAGCGGATGAGGTCAGTGCGACGATGTCCTTCGCCGAGGAACTCGATCATGTATTCATCGGCAAGACGATAGAGGTCAAGGTTCTGCTCGGTGACGGGATCGGGATCCACGCCCCCTTCGAAGTTACGCTTGCGCACGCTGTTGATCAGATCGGCGGCTCCTTTCTTGTCGCCACGCATGAATTTGCATTCTGCGAGGTTATAGACCACCTCCGTGAAGCGGATCACCGGGAAATCGGCGTCGAACAGGATATCTTTATCGGCAGAGTTCGAGACAGGCATCTTCACCAGACGAATTCCGGAATTCTCGTCGCCCTCCATCATGTCGCTCTTGTTGCCGGTGCGGTTGATATAGTCCACAAGAACCATATCCTTGCCATTCTGCAACTTGGTGCCTTTGGCGGTCTTGCCGGTGTGCGGGTTCTTCTGCAATCCTACGCAGAACATGCCCTCATACTGCTTGTTGCCATTGTAGACGTAAGGTTTCTTACGAAGATCTTGATCATGGAATTTGGAGTAGGTGCGTCCCAGTTTCGAAACGAGTTCCACTCCCTCCTTCTCGTAGGAGGGGGCAAGCTGATAACCGTTGTAGGGGTTCTTCAACACGTTGCAGTCGAAGTAGGTCTTGGCATCGGCGATGAACATAAAGCGATAGAGACCGTCGAACTCCTTCTTAGAGGTCTGCGAGGGTACATACCACATTGCCTCGGGAGATTTGTCGTTGTCGAAAGTATGGGGACCGTACCATTTCGGGTCGATCTGATACGCGCCATATTTGCCGTCGTAGATATCCTGAAGGATGGCTTCTGCCTCAGCCAGATGATTTTCGCCGATATAAGCCTGGGCGTTGAAGTAGAGCTGGGCAAGAAGCATGGCTCCGGTGCCGCGGGTGATATATCCGTTCTGAGCCTCTCCGAGCGATTT
>URNY01000131.1 GCA_900549375.1 uncultured Bacteroidales bacterium
GGGAATTCCTGAGCACCGAGTTTTGTCTCGATTTCAAGAGCGCCCACCTGCGACAGAGCCACAGGGGTCTGACGTGTGCGTGCCACCGACTGGGTCACAACCACGTCCTGAAGCATCTTTGCATCGGATTTCACCACTACTCTTCCCATGTTGGCCTTCGGTGCGAGTTCCACGCCCTGATAGCCTACATACGAGAATTTAAGTTGCTTTGTTTTGTCGGGAACACGCAGCGAAAAATTGCCGTCGACATCGGTAGAGGCACCGATACCCGTTCCCGGAACAGTGATAAGAGCGCCGACAAGAGGTTCGCCATGCTCGTCGACAACCTGTCCGCGACACACTATGTCGGCCATTGCTCCTGCGGAGCAAAACCACGACACAAGCGCCGTCACGAATAAGAGAGTCATTCTCTTCATAACTTAAATTTTTGTTAGTTGATATAGTTGTTTTTGTTGTCTTAGCTGTTTTAATTGCTTTAGCTATCTTAGCTACCTTTAGCCACCTTAGCTATCTTAGCTATCTCATAATCGTCCGGAATGACAGTAAAAAAATTCGGGGTCAATCAGTCCCATTGGCCTCATTAGTCCCATTGGTCCCATTAGCTCTATCGGGGCTGATATGCAAAGATAGCCATGTTAAATCGATTTAACAAATTTTTGCTTTTATTTAACATTTTGGTAATAAATTTCCGGACAAGAAGCAGATGCATCTTGCCCGGAAATTAGCTATACTCTGAAATCGGATATGCCGATTTCTGTATTTCATGTTATTTCTTATCCCCTTCTTTGGATTTGGCGTCGTCATCTTTATCTGCAGACGGAGCCTCTTTCTCGGCAAACTCTTTGAATCCGTTATCCACGAGGATGTTATACCAAGTAAAAAGCTTCTTTATGTCGTTGTCGTATACGCGGTCGCGGTCGTAGTCCTCTACAATCTCGACGAACGCATCGCGAAGACCCTTGTCGGCCACAAGTTTCTTGACATCGATCTTCTTACCCTCGTAACGGGCATAGACCTTGTCGAGGATTTCGCCGAGAGGACTGTCGCCAGTTTCCGTATACATGCTTATATCGCCGAGCGACACCACTTTATCGCGGGAATGCGCGGGGAAACGCTTGCCGCTTCCAAGTTCCTCCACAACGAGTATACCTTTCCCCTGCGAGATGATTTTGAACAGACCCGGACGGCCCGTGATAGAAAGTATTTGCTTTAACATTGTTGATATATTGCTAAAAATTATTCGTTTGTAATATTTTCTCTGTTTCCGACAAGGCTCTCGATATTTCATCGAGAAGAGACGTTTCACCGGAATTGTCGATTCTCAGGGTCTTTCCCGACGGAAGAAAATCGAATTCGTTGCGCTGTGCCTCAATTCTTGCCAAAATATCATCGCGTGATATCCCGCCACGGTTCATTGCTCTTTCAACGCGCAATGACTCAGGAGCATCCACATGCCATATACATCCGCACATCTCCGCAAGACCGGAACTGACAAGGATTGCCGATTCCACAAAAACCGGTTTCCCCTTTGCAGGACCTTCTCCGGCGAAGTTTCTGCGGGCCCATTCGCAGACATCGGCTCTCACCTCTGCATGAACCAGCTTGTTGAGCCATTTCAGATGTTCGGAATTTCCGAACACCTTGGAAGCGATATATCGCCTGTCGAGAATTCCTTCAGCTCCGATGCATTCCGCTCCGAACTTTCCGCAAAGCGACTCCCTGATGCTCCGGGAAGCCTGCATGAGCCGGCGCGCTTCGAGGTCACAGTCATAGACCGCAAATCCCTGCGTACGCAACACCCGCGACACCACGCTCTTGCCAGCCCCTATACCGCCTGTAATACCTGTTAGCTTCATCTTGCAAGCGTATATTCCACTGAGTCCACTCCAAGTTCCGGATTGGCGACGTAGTCGGCATAGCTCTTGATACGGACCGGTATGCGGTTTGCCGGAGTGCGCTTGATGTCGAGATAGTCCACGCGGACGTCAACCGGCACAAGATCGCTGTTGAAAAGGCTCATCGGTACGTAATAGGTGACATGGACACGAGGCGGGAAGAGCAACAGGCTTTCTCCCGGGGGTACATTGTCGGCCTGAACAGTCGCCATCGATTCCTTTTTGACATAAGGCTCCACCGGAATGCGCACCGTAATTGTAGAGGGCTCTATCTTGGCATGACTCACCGGGCGCAGCTTCACTTTCAGTTCGGCCGTCTCGCTGAGATTGCGTTTGATGATCTCCTCAGTATAGACGCGTGTGATCGTGTCTATATTGTCGGAATAAGAATATAGCATCACCGCGCGCTCCATCGGTTCCGGCGATTCTGAGATAACATAGCCCGGAGCCGCCGTGACATCGGCACATATCACTATCGGAACCCTCCTCCCCTTACCGGTGGTATAATGAAGATAAAGCGAATCGAGAGAGGTTGCGGTGATCTGCGCGGAATTTCCGAATGTCGATTTTAACGCCGAATTCATATCCGAACGCGTGAACCGGAATATACCTTTGTTGGCAAAATCACGGAAATTGATATCGACATGCGGCGTATTCATCACTCCGCTCCGCAGAATATTAGTCCCTTTATCCCGGATGGTGACATGAAACTCGGCCGGAGGATCGTTGATGAAAGTGACAGAATCGGGAATGTTCTCGATTCGCAGCTTAACGTCAAACGTCTGAGTCACGCTGTCATTGAGCGCGAGAATAAGCCAGAAAAGGGTTGCAACAGCCACAAAAGCAAGAAACAGCATGAGATTGTGAAATCCTGAGGAGGACTTCATTCCACGCCATTTCTCCTTAGCATTCTGCAGCCGTGTAGCCATTCTGTTTCTTATTTCTTAGCCTTGGGCTGTTCCTCTACCAGAGGATAAACCGAAGAACGATCAACCTTGATCGAAACGTTGGGAGCGATCTCGACAGAGACGGTATTGTCTCTGAGCTCGCGGATTTTTCCATGGATTCCGCCGGCGGTGACCACTCGGTCGCCCTCCTTCATGGCGTCACGCTGACGTTTCAGCTCTTTCTGTTTTTTTGACTGCGGACGGATCATGAAAAAATAGAATATGGCGATCATGGCCACGATCATGAGGATTCCACTCATGCCTCCTCCGGCGTTGCCGGCTGCGGCGTCAAGAAGGATTGTGTTGAGTAAATTCATTATTTTTTTAAATTTATTGATTATTTACAATTATAGATGATCTGACGGTCCACGCGGCTTATTTCAGCAGGATTTTCTCCTTCTGCAGCTTGCGGATGATATCAGCAAGTATGCCGTTGACGAAGGAGCCACTCTTGCCGGTGCTGTAGCTCTTGGCAATCTCTATATATTCGTTGATGCTCACGGAAAGGGGTATCTTAGGGAAGTTGAGTATTTCGGCAAGAGCCGTCTCGATCACCACCATATCCATAAAGGCGAGGCGTTCGCTTACCCACAAAGATCGGTCGATTGCCTCATCGATATATCCGCGGTAAACCTCTTTGTTTCGGACAACAGCCTTTATGAGTTCATCGCCGAAACGGGCGTCCTCTTCATCTTTGAACTTATCAAGAACGGCTTCCGCGCCGGCCCCCTCCTCCAGACGGCGGAAGCTTTTGAGCACGAAAGTGCCGATAATATCGAGGTCATCATTCCAGAACACACTTTCCTCCTCAAGGGCGTCAAGGAAGAATTCGTTGTTGAATACGATCCTCTTCATGGCGTTGCGCCAGAATTCGCAGTCATCATGAGTTGTGCGCTCAGGGAGGGCCATATAATCTCTGTAAAGGTCGGAATCAAGTATTGCTTTCAACACTTTATCGGCCATCAGCGGCTCTTTGGCAACCCAATAAAGTTTATTCTTCTCTATATAGGAAACCAGAGGTTCGCACTCGCGCAACCTCTTCACAAGCGAATTCTCCACAAACGAGAGGTCGGGATTGATATCCTTCTCGGTCACCAGATATTTATAGCGACGTTCATCGAGATTGCGCTCCTCCAGATCGGTAAGTTCAACCGGAAGATACATCAGACGGAAATAAAGCTCCCGCGCCTTGTCGAGACTTTTGTGCAAAACCTCGAGAGCGTCGGCTCCTCCGTCGTGCGAGGCCATGAAATTGGAAAATGTCTCCGTCATCATGTCGCGTGTGCGGTCCACTCCCTTGAGCGTAAAATTCTCTCGCTCCTCTATGAGAGCGTTCACCCTTTCATCGGGAATAATGAGAAGATTGAAGATTTCCTGCCATACCGTTTCTTTAGAGACAATACCATTGGCATCGTCAGCCTTCAGGAAATTGCGGTAGATCGCTGAATCCTTCACTTTGGTCACAAGAGCCTCAACAGCTGATTCGAAGGGAAACGGCTCTGAAGAATACTTCGCACGCAATGACTTGATGGTGTCGTCATTTCTGATGCAACGGATAAACCTCGTATCCTCAAGAGGCTTATCTCCTCCCCTGCGTCCTATCGATTCGGCGATGCGCAACATTAGGAGCAAGAGGTCAAGGTAGAGAGAATATGCGTATCGCTTCTCCTTTGTCGGAGCCGAGGGGCGACCCTCAAGCGAGAAACTCTTTTCTACAAGAAGGAAGGAATACAAAACCTGTATCACCTTTATCCTGATCAATATGCGGTTTATCATAACTCTTTATGAAAATTCGTTCTATTAGCGACGTCCCCATTTCGAGCCGTGCGTAAGCCGATGAAGGGGAAACAGACGCAAAATTACAATTTTATCCTCAAACTGCAAAAATCTTTGTCCGGCCGCGGCATCACAGAGGATTTCGCTGTCAGGATTATCTGACGCCTCTCTGCCTTAACGCCTCATATATCATAATGCCTGCGGCCACAGATACATTGAGCGATTCGATTTTGCCAACTATCGGAATTGCCGCCAAATCATCGCAGATACGGAGCACACCGTCGGAAATGCCGGTATCCTCGCTTCCCATCACAATTGCGACCGGGACCCTATAATCGGCATCGGTATATGGGGCCGCACCTTTTTCCGTTGCTCCGACGATGCGATAGCCGTTCTCTTTGAGAAAACGGACTGCCGAGAGAGTATCTTTCTCCCGGCATACGGGAATGTGGAAGAGCCCTCCGGCCGAAGTCTTTACAGCATCAGGCGTCACGGAAACACTGTTGCGCTCCGGTATCACGATAGCATCGACACCGGCGCAAGCCGCCGTGCGGCCTATCGCTCCGAAATTGCGGGTATCGGTGATTCCGTCGAGAACCACCACGAGCGGGTTCCTCCCCTCCTCATAAAAGAGCGGCACAAGATGCTCAAGTCGGGAATAATCTATAGGCGAGAGAAGGGCTATCGCTCCCTGATGATTCTTCATGGTGATACGGTTGAGCTTCTCCTGAGGAACCTTTTGCACAACCACTCCATATTCACGAAGTTTATCCATCAGCTCCCTGCCGAGATCACCCCCGAGGTCGCGGCGCACGAGCACTTTGTCGATGCTCCGGCCTGCCTCCACAGCCTCTATCACGGCTCTGATACCGAATATATAATCGCTTTTTTCCATTTTTCTGTCAACTGTTTTTGCAGATTACTTATTGCAACCTTCAGCGCGTTTTCTCAGCACCCTGCTCCAAAAGAAGCCTTGCGGCTGCCAGAGCTTCTTCGCTCACGCTGCTTCCGGAAATCATGGCGGCTATCTCCCGTACACGCGCTTCGTGGTCAAGGCGTACTACCGACGTCACCGTCCTCTCCCCTTCGTCGCGTTTGAACACCTTGAAATGGGCATTACCCTTTGCCGCCACCTGAGGAAGATGCGTTATAGCCATCACCTGCATCTCGGCGCCCATCGATGCCATCATCTCACCCATCTTGTCGGCGATTCCACCTGACACTCCGGTATCGACTTCATCGAATATTATGGTCGGAAGATTCATCTTGCCGGCTATTACACCCTTGATGGTTAACATCAGTCGCGACATCTCGCCGCCGGATGCGAGCCGTGAAAGTTCGCCGGGCTTCTGATTCTTGTTGAAAGCGGCAAGAAAATCTATTCTGTCCTGGCCATGGGCACCGAGTTTTCCTGTTGTGAAGCCCACCTCAAAGCGAAGATTCGGCAAACCTAAAAGTCGTGACTTTTCTGTCACTTCGGCCGAGAAAGCCTCGGCACCCTTGCGTCGACTTTCGGTGAGTTCATCGCCCAATGCGCGCAGACGCGAAGCGCAACTTTTCGCCTCTTTCTCGAGTCCGGGCAATTCCTCCCCTCCGGTTTCGATTGCATCAAGACGTTGCTTCACATCTTCCATCAGATCCACGAGTGCATCGGCATTCTCAACCCTGTAATGCTTCACGGCCGCATAATAATCATTCATGCGTTGCGAAGCCTTTTCGAGCGCTGTCGGATCTGCCTCCACGTCGGAAAGCAGGTCGGAAGCTGTCTCACTTATGTCGGTGAGCTCCACTATCACATTCGCAAGGCGTTCCGAGATAGAGGGAGTATCCTCATCTTCATTGATTCCGAGACGCGACATATCGAGCTTCTCCACTTCTCCCCGGGCCGCTCTCACAAGATCCGACGCTCCGCGTTCCGAAGCACCGAGAAACATGGCTATGTTCTGCAGACTTTCCCTGATATCGTCGGCATCGCTGAGAAGTTCGAATCGGCGTTCAGTTTCCGACAGCTCTCCCCTTTTGGGAGCAAGTGTTTTCAGACCATCATATTGAAAGCGCAGGAAATCACGGTTCTCCTTGTCCTTTGCCATTCGGTCGCGGATCTCCTTTATGTTGTTGCGCAACGCTACAAACCTCTTGAATTCCTTTGCATATTCCTCCCGCAAAGACTCGTTGTTCGATACGGCATCGATGATAGCAAGCTGTTCGGAGGGATCATTCAGCCTTGCGTTCTCATGCTGCGAATGGATGTCGATAAGCGAAGATGCCAGTCGCGACAAAACGGCGAGAGTAACCGGGACATCATTGACAAAAGTCCTTGAACGCCCCGAAGCCGAAATTTCGCGGCGCACCAGTATCTCGCCATCCTTTAGGTCGAGATCATTCGATTCCAAGAAGTCATCAAGTTGTCCGTCGGGATAGGAGAATAGAGCTTCCACTACCGATTTCGCGCTCCCGTCGGCTATAGCGCGGGTATCGGCACGCCCACCGAGCAGAAGCGACAGAGCTCCCAGCATTATCGATTTGCCGGCCCCGGTTTCTCCCGTTATGATTGTCAGTCCTTCGCCGAAATCAAGTTCCAGACTGTCGATAAGCGCATAGTTTTTTACAGTCAGCTTTTCAAGCATAAAACTATCTTTCTTCCCCTTTGCGGATTTTCTCAAGTCGATCCGACTCGGTGGGATAAATAGGTTGCAGAATATCGTATGCCGTCTGCCTTTCGGTATCCGACGCTTTCGAATAGATGTTCACGAGCTCGTCGAGTTTGGCATCGCGGAATATCGAGAGGCCCACCGACATCGGTGCGTTCGCCGCCGCCTTCCCTACCTCCTGAAGCGATTCGGTGATTACGGCTC
>URNY01000132.1 GCA_900549375.1 uncultured Bacteroidales bacterium
GGAGATTCTCCGTGGAGGAAGTCACTTTGATTTTCTTGGGGGTGTATCCGATATAGGATACCATCAGGGTCTGGCCGTCGGCCACGCGAATCACGAAGTTGCCGTCGATGTCGGTGCTTGTGCCGATCGTGGTTCCTTCAACCTGCACGGTGGCGCCGATAAGCGGCTCGCCCGCCGTGTCAACTACCGATCCCCGTAGGGGACGCGGTTCCGAAGCTGCCTGCAGGCCCGACACAAAGAATTGGGTCACCAGCAGACACATCAGTAAAATCGATTTTTTCATTGATACTTTGGTTGGTTATTGTTGTTTTTGAGGTTAGCGTAATAAAAAGTCCCTTTAAACAAGGAATGCCGGTGGATTCCAGTAGCCCAAAAGGACTTTGATTCTAATGTTTTGCAACAAACCTTATCTAATCTTTTTACCTTTTGAAAATTTGCCTGTGTTTTCCTTATCTCTATCTCCCCCTGATTAACCTTACGTATCGCTTACTTCACTGCGGGGGAGGGTGTATGAGTTTTCACGGCGCAAATATAGTTTGCCATATATAGGCGGTAAATAGTTAAATAATCCTAAAATAAGGGGTATTTTGTTCACGCGGCCTATTCGGGCATTTTTGTAACGTTTTACGGTCTGAATGCCTCTATTCTTCTCTCACAGTGCATTTCAGGCCATTCAGCATAGGCATTTCTTGCATACTCCGCAAACGGTCGGAATACCCCTCACTCTCTTTTTCGTCATCTGTTAAATTTGCCGTCGAAAGTGGCAGCGGCAAATTCGCAAAGCCACAAAACGTTAACCAATACCAACATCATTTATGAAAATTTCTACTATTCTTTTAAGCGGCGCCCTGCTCCTCGGCGCAACCGCTTCGGCTCAATCAACAAACCTGATGCAGAAAGCCAACGAAGGCGCCAACGGCGACAAGGGCGCAATGGCCACAAACGGTTGGGAGGCTTGGACATGCCCTTTCACCCAAAATGGCGATACCTATACTTTTACCTCGCCCACGAAAGAGACATGGAGTATCGATGGCCCCGCGGGTCAGAATGTCCGCTGGGAAAACAAATCCTCCGATGTGACCTATGAAAATAATGCTTATTCCACACCCGTAGCCTTCATCCGCTGGGACAATGGAAACCACCACAATCTTTGGTATGTATATCCTGTGAAAATCACTGCCCCGGGAACCTATGAATTTTCTATGCTCGCGGGAGAATGGAGTGGTACAGCTGCCGACAGCAATGGCAGCTATATCAAGACCGACGGCTCCGAATCAGCTGTCTTGGTGGCATTCTCAAAGACCATCGGTCCTGAAGGAATAACATGGGAAACAGCAACCGACGCCGACAAAGATATCTCTATTTTAGGCACTCCGGCAGAGGGTCAGGGTCAGATCTTCACTTTCCCCAAAACCGAAGCCAACAAGGCCACTCTTCAGAAATGCGTTGCACAGTTCAAAGCTCCCGATGCAGGGAAGTATTATGTAGAGTTCTCCGGTTCCCACGGTATCACCGTAATGTCCGATTTCAAACTCGAGTTCAAGATCGGCTCCGGCGTAGAGGAAATCGGCGAAGCCGCTGAGGTTGTGGAGACAGCCTTCTACGGACTCGACGGAACGCGCATGGCCGCTCCTGCCAAGGGTTCGGTCGTCATCGAGAAATCGACCCTCTCCAACGGCGAAATAAAAGTTGCCAAGCGAATCATCAGATAACCATTTTAATACCTAAACCAATCATTATGAAAATTTCTACTATTCTTTTAGGCGGCGCACTGCTCATCGGCGCATCCGCTTCCGCTCAGGACAACCTGATGCAGAAAGCCAACGAAGGCGCCAACGGCGACAAGGGCGCAATGGCCACAAACGGCTGGGAGGCCTGGAAATGCCCCTTCTCTTTCGATCCAATCGAAGAAGAGTATACTTTCGACGCTCCCGAGCAGCTTACCTGGGACGCTTCCGGCCCCGGCGGCAACAATGTACGCTGGGAAAGCAAAGGCTCGGCCGTTACCTATAACGGATCGGCTTACAACGGTCGCGTGGCTTTTATCCGCTGGGACAACGGCGGCATCCACAATCTCTGGTATGTATTCCCCATAGAGATCGCAACTCCCGGTATCTATGAATTCTCGATGCTTGGCGGCGAATGGAGCAACACAAGCGCCGACAGCGACAACAGCCTTCTCAAGACCGACGGTTCTCAATCGGCTGTGCTGGTTGGTTTCTCCGAGAAAATCGGTCCCGAGGGCATCAAATGGGAAGAGGCCACAACCGATGAAGAGAAAGCGATTTCTCTTTTAGGAGTTCCCGCCGCCGGACAGGGCAAGATCTTCACTTTCGAAAAGACCCCGAACGATCAGGCCGCTCTTCAGAAATGCGTTGCCGAGTTCGATGCTCCCAAGGCCGGTAAATACTATGTTGAGATCGCAGGTTCTCACTCGATCACGGTGATGACCGAGTTCAGCCTCGTGTTCAAGAAAGCATTCAGCGCAGTCGAGGATATCGAAGCCGCCGACGTTGTAGAGACTGCATTCTATGGTCTCGACGGCACCCGCGTAGCCGCTCCCGCCAAAGGTTCGCTCGTAATCGAGAAATCGATCCTCTCCAACGGCGAAGTGAAGGTTGCCAAAAGAATCATCCGATAAATATTATCTCAATCGAATCTACAGGTGAATAGATGCGGAGGGATGGCGGCATGTTGCGCATGAGGCCGTCCCTCCATTGTCATTTTAGATTCTGTTCCTTTTTCAGAAATTTATCCAGTAATCACTTAAAATCCCGACCATGACAACGATAACCAAACGTCTTATGGCCCTCCTCCTGCTCTGCGCGCCGACGGCTGCTTTCGCCGAGACGCTGCAGACCGACCTCACGGAGGACGCGTGGAACGGACGCGAAGTCACTCTCGCCGGCACGGCGCGCGTGCACCTCACGGGCGACGTTCCCCTCACCTCCTGCCGTGTGAACCTCACAGGCGAAAACGCATGGCTATATCTCGATGCCGTGAAACCGACGAGAACCGTCTCCGACTATCTTTCGCAGATCTCCGTGGACGGTGCTCCGGCCGATATCGCCACAAATGTACGCATCGCCGAATACGGCGCCGGAACAGTGCTCATCCCCAACGGTCTCGAGGTCTGCAAACGTGCCCTCACCGTCTATACAGGTGAGAATTTCTCGGGCGAAAGCCGAACGGTGGCCATCCAGGATCCCTTGACCGACCTCGGAGCGTTCGACAACAATATCCGCTCCATCAAACTGCGTCAGGGCTTCATCGCCACCATCGCCAACAACCCCGACGGCACCGGCTATAGCCGCTGCTTCATCGCCTCCGACGGCGACCTTGAGATTCCGGTGCTCCCCGAGGGCTTCGTCACCAAGGACAACACCGGGCGCAGCTTCATCTCTTATATAAGGGTGATGAAATGGCAGTGGGTGTCGAAAAAGGGATGGTCCGGCTCCGATCAGGGCCAGATGGATCGCCTCAACGTGACCCACTATTACGGCTGGGATGCCGGCGGTCCCACCGACCGCATCGACCGCGAATATGTGCCCCACCGCCATCATATCGGCTGGCCCGGTTTCGACCAGATCAAGAGCCGCGATAACGTGAGCCATGTACTCGGCCATAACGAACCCGACAATACCGGCGACGTGAAGGAGCATCCGGCAAGCCCGCTCCAGATTATCCGCGAATGGCCGGAATTCATGCGCACGGGTCTGCGGGCAGGCTCTCCTGCCCCGACGGGCATCTGGGGAAACTGGCTCAAAGGTTTCTTCGACCTCGCCGACTCGCTGAACTACCGCGTGGATTTCGTGGTGTTCCATAAATATGAACATACCTCCGACTTCGCAAGCGGCGTCAACAAGGCCGTGGAGGTTTCGAAGGGTCGCCCGGTATGGATCACTGAATGGAACAACGGCGCCAACTGGACAACCAATAATGAGAACGACTGGCCCGACAAGACAGGTCCCAAGTGCGATGCCGACGGTGTGGCCGCCGACGGAGCCGAGACAGTGACGCTACCCGCCACTCTCGCCAACCAGCAGGTGCAGCTCGAATATATGAAACAGGCTCTCGCAAATATCGATGCCTGCGACAAACTTGAACGCACCAATTTCTACACCTGGGTGCAGGATGCACGCTCCGTGGAGCTCAACGGCAAGAAGACACTCGCAGGCGAATATTTCGCCGCCCACCGCTCGAAAGTAGGCTTCAGCAAAGCCAACGAGTTCGAGCATGTATGGAAAATAGCGCCGCCCCTCCCCCTGATGGGCTATTCGGAGGATTTCAAAAAGGCCCGCATAACATGGTACGACCATAACGGCGAGACGGGCAAAAGCTATACCGTCTATCGCCGCGACGATGATTCCAAAACCTACAATGCCATCAAGACCCTTGAGTTGGGCAAGGATTATCAGGCCGGCGAAACAGTGGTGTTCGAAGACCCGATATTATGCACCACCCGCTATCGCTACCGCGTACGCGCCACTTCCTATAAGGATGAAGAGTCGATAAATTCGCGCACGCTTGTGGTTTACCGCGACAACGACGTGGAGCCGGCCGACGTGCGCTGTTTCGCTACCGACCCGACAACCGTCCGCGTTGAATGGAGCGAAGTCGAAGGTGCCCGCGGCTATCGTCTGGAGCGCCGCCTTGTCAGCCGCGCCGCCGAGGCCGAGCAGGAGTTCAAGACCATCGTAACCTCCACCGAGAGCAATTCCTATTCCGACGCCACTCTCGCCGAACAGCATACCTATGCCTATCGTGTGGCCGTGCTCAGCAATGCCGACAACACACCGGTTTCGGAACCCGTAGAGATCACCACTCCGAGCCTCGATGCGGCTCCCGAGGGTGTGTTCGGTCTCTTCGCCGCTTCGGGCGACGGCAAGACAAATATCGTCTGGGACAAGACCTACCGCACCTCCTGGGTGGTGGAACGCGCCGATTCCGAGGATGGACCCTGGAAAACAGTGTCGGAATCCCTCAGCTCCCCGGGCTATGAAGATGCCGACGTGCAGAACGGTTTCGATTACTATTATCGCGTGCTCCCCGACCGTCTCGGCCGGAAGGGCGCATATTCCAAGGTTATCAAGGCATCTCCGGCAGCGGGCAATTTCATCTTCTTCCCCTTCAACGAGGGTAAGTTCTCCGAAGCCACCGATATATTCAGCGGTCTGAAGGCCGGCCTCTCCAAAGGAGCCGTCTGGACGGCCGACCGCAAGGGTCGCGCCCGCAAGGCCGTCGCCCTGCGCCCGGGCAAGGAGGCATGCATCACCCTCCCGGCGGGTATCATGCGCAATGTCGGCGATTTCACCATCTCCCTCTGGGTGAAACCGGGACAGACCGGCGGCCGCATTTTCGATTTCGGCAGCGGCACCTCCAAATTCATGATTCTCAACTACGCTTCGGGGCAGTTCCGCTATAAGCTCACCGACGGCGCCAAGACCGTAGACCGCAACAACATCCCCTGCGCCCTCGCGGCCGGCGAATGGAGCCACATCGCCCTGACCCAGAGCGGCAGCATCGTCAAGCTCTATGTCAACAGCAAGGAGATAGCTTCCATATCCGACGCTCCGGCACCCTCGATCATGGGGAAGACAACCGACAATTTCCTCGGTAAGTCGCAATGGAGCAACGATCCGCATCCCGACTTCAGCTACGATGATTTCCGCATCCTCAACCGCGCCTCGACGCCCGAGGAGGTTAAGGAGATCATGGAGCAGGACAACTCTTCGGCCGTGAAGGAGATCTCCGCCGAGACGCCGGTGAAAACCGAATTCTTCGGAATCGACGGCCTCCGCATCGAGAATCCGGCCCCCGGCACGCTTGTCATCGAACGCTCGCTGATGCCCGACGGCTCCGTGAGAACCACCAAACGCATCTACCGCTGATTTGCTTCTTTCAATACTATTGCTTAACTTCGCGAGACGGAGCGGCGCTCTTTGCCGGGCGCCGCTCCGTTTTTTACCCGAGATTCTCGAGATTCCCGAAAAAAATTCAACCCCAATGATTCGAAAAAAACTAATTGCCTTGGCTCTCGCGCTTTCAGCGGCCCTCCCGGCGTTCGCCGAGAGCGACCAGACGCAGAAAGAGCGCCTCTTCAGCTTCGCCTATGGCGACACTGTGCGCACCTATCGCATGTATATCCCCGAGGGGATCCAACCCGGAGCGCCGCTCGTGGTCTATACCCACGGCTACGGCTCCAAGACGCGCTGGCGCACGGGCCTCAACGGCACGGCGCGCGCCAACGGCTTCGCCGTCTGCTATCCCGACGGCTCCCCCGACTCGCGCGGAAAGGATGGCTGGAAAGTGGGCTATCCCCCGCAGGAATCGATGACCATCGATGAGGCCGATTTCTTCAAGGCCCTCAAGGAGGAGGTATGCTCCCGCTTCAACCTCTCGCGCCAAAACGCCTTCATGGCCGGCATGTCGAACGGCGGCGACCTCTGCTATCAACTCGCCTTTACCGCGCCGGGACTTTTCCGCGCCTACGCCTCGGTGGCCGGCCTCCTTTTCGAATGCACATATCTGAACAATCCCCTCCCTCAGGCCGTTCCTTTTATGGAGATACATGGAGACGCCGACAAGACCTCGATGTGGGAGGGCGACCATCTCAATACCGGAGGCTGGGGGAGCTATATTCCCGTACCGCTCGCAGTGGAGACAATGGCCGTGGCCAACCGATGCACCACCATCGCCACCGATACCTTCCCTACCCTTGCCGACCCGGAGCGCATCGTGACGCATACCGTCTACGGCGGCGCGCCCTCGGGATTCGACGTGGAGGTCTACCGCATCCAGAGCGGTCCGCATTCCTGGGCCGTGAAGGATCTGCCGACCCACGAGCTTATCTGGCGATTCTTCTCCCGCTATCTCGCAAAATAAACACCGTTCCCTCTCTTACGATTGCGACACTCGCCGTTCCCGCCTCTCTCTTCCTCTCTTCTCTCCTTGCAATCTTTGAGGGAATTTATTAATTTTGCAATCGGAAAAATTTGTGCCGCGCCGCGGCGTGACCATGTCAAGAGTGTATGCAGCCCATCATCGATAAAATAGATCCCGAACTTATTGTAGCGGAGCTCACCCCCGACCGGCTTCTGCGTCAGACCAACAAGGGAGACAACGAAATATATGTGCTCGACGGCCGCAAAGCCCCCAACACGATGCGGGAAATCGGTCGCCTGCGCGAGATTGCGTTCCGCGACGCCGGCGGAGGCACCGGTCTCGAATGCGACATCGATGAGTTCGACATGATGGACCCTCCATGCAGGCAGATGATCGTATGGAACCCCGCCGAGCGCGAAATCATCGGCGGCTACCGCTTCATCCTCGGAGAGGACATAGCTTTAG
>URNY01000133.1 GCA_900549375.1 uncultured Bacteroidales bacterium
TCCGCTTGGCCGGGTCGGGGTCTTTGTCGGCCCATGGCCGGCAGTCGTAATGCGCAAGCAGAAGCGTGCGGTCGGAAGCCTCGGGATTATACTGCCCGAAGATGTTGCGGGCTTTGAGCAGAGTGCCGTCGAACGCTTTCAGGTCGGCCTTCTGTTCGATAACTTCCGCGCCGTGCCTCTTCAGCTCGGCCACAAGCCAGTCGGCCGCCTGGCGATGGGCTTCGCTGTTGGGCACCCTCGGCCCGAAAGCCACTTGCGCGGCCAGATAGCTGTAGGCGCTGTCGGCGTCAAAACGGGGAACACCCGCCTCGGAAACCTCCGGGGATTCCTCCGCTTTATCTTCCTGATTCTTTTTCCACGCCCCGCATGAGAGCAGCAAGGGGAGAAGAAGATATATTATAATAGATTTACTTTTCACTGCCTTATCGTCGATTAAGTGCAAAATTAACTCAAATTTGCCATATTTACATGCGGAAGCCGTTAAAAATGATTATTTTTGCAGACAGAGGATTCGATTTCATTTTTGAAAAAGTTTCTAAAAAGGAAATAAAAAGAGTCCAAACCAGAAATAATAGAAATGAAAATAGCTCTTCAGGTAGATGCGAAGCTCCCGGTGGCCGGCTATGGCGGCACAGAGCGGGTGGTCTGGGGACTCGGACGCGCATTGGCGCGTGCCGGACATCAGGTCACACTGCTCGCCTACAAGGGTTCGCAATGCGATTTCGGCAAAGTCGTGGAGCGCGACCCGTCGCTCCCTCTGGCCGCGCAGATTCCTCAGGATGCCGACATAGTCCATTTCCAGAACGGTGTGCCGGCGGGTGTGGATAAGCCATATATTGTGACAATCCACGGCAATCTTTTGCCCGGCACCGTGCCCGATTCCTACAGTGTTTTTGTTTCGAAGAACCATGCCATGCGCAACGGCGCCGAGGCATTTGTCCATAACGGCATCGACTGGGATGATTATCCGCGGTTTGTAGCCGGACAGCAGCGCGACGGCGCTTTCTTTTTGGCTAAAGCGGCATGGAAGGTGAAGAATGTGCGCGGAGCGATCCGCATCGCCCGCATGGCCGGCGAGCGGCTCGACGTGCTCGGAGGCTACCGGCTCAATTTCAAGATGGGTTTCCGGTTCACTCCCGACCGTCATGTGCGTTTTTACGGGATGGTCGACAATGCCCGTAAAGGGGAGGTGGCAAACCGTTCGAAGGGGCTGATATTCCCGGTGCTGTGGGATGAGCCTTTCGGTCTGGCAATGGTGGAGTCGCTATATTTCGGCGCTCCGGTGTTCGCAACGCCCCGCGGATCGATGCCCGAACTGATTCTTCCCGAGTTTGGGGTGCTCAGCGAGGATGAGAGAGTGCTCGCCGATGCTGTCTCCGGTTTCCATACCGACGAAAAGCTATGCCATGAATATGCCGCCGATACCTTCAACGCCGATGTCATGGCCGCCAATTATCTGAAATATTATGAACGTCGTCTCAATGGCGAAAAATTCTGATTGTAAATGAAAACCACCAAAATTCCGGCCACGGCCATTGTCCATACGCGCAATGCCGACCGCTATCTTCAGGAAGTGCTCGACTGTCTGCAGGATTTTGATGAATTGATGGTGGTCGACATGGAGTCGACCGATAAAACGCTCGCCATAGCCGAAGCCAAGGGTTGCCGCATAGAGAAGTTCCCTCCTTGCGGATATGTGGAGCCGGCACGCGGATTCGCCATGAAGGCGGCGCGCAACAGCTGGGTCTTTTTTGTGGATGCAGATGAGATAGTGCCGCCCGAATTATCCCGATGGATCCGGAATTTTGTGGCATCACCGGGGGAGGCGAAGGGGGTGCTCGTGCCCCGCAGGAATTTCTTCCTCGGCCGATGGATGCGGGCTTCGTATCCCGACTACCAGCTCCGCCTGCTCAACCGCGATTTCGCCGAATGGCCTCCACAGGTGCATTCCCGCCCGGAAGTGAAGGGGGAGGTGATCCGCATACCGAAATCTTTCGAAGAACTCGCCTTTATCCATAAATCTCCGAGCATGGAGGAAGTGGTGGAACGTCAGAACCGCTATACGAATAAAGAGGTGGAGCGGCGTCCTCCGCGTAAGGTCACGCTTTTCACGCTCTGGTTCCGCCCCTGGCGCCGCTTTTTCAAGGCTTATATCCTCAAGGGTGGTTTCCGCGAGGGACTGGCCGGATATATATCGGCGCGCAACGATGCGATATATCAGCATTATATCCTCTCGAAACAGTTCGAACAGGGTCTCAATGGCAGGCAGCGTTCGGAAGTTGTTGTTCAGAACGCTGACTGAAGGGATGACGGGAAAGAGTATCGGAAGAATGAATGTGATCCACCTTGTCACCAACAAGGTCTGGGGCGGCGGGGAGCGCTATGTGCTCGATCTGGCGAAAAAGTCGATGGAATCGGAGATAAATGTACGGATTCTTGCGCGCCCAATAACGGCCGTCACGGATAAATTCAGCGATGCCGGCATTGCGTTGGATACGGCTGGTTTCGGAGGAATAACCGATATCACTACTCCCCGTCGGCTCGCGGCTATCACCGATGAGTGTGCCTTGTCAGGCCCGGTGATTCTGCATGCCCATGATTTCAAAACCGCCCTCACGGCTATACGTGCAAAACGGCTCAGTCAGGTTCCCGGCAAAGTGAGGATTGTAGTGACGCGCCATCTTGTGCGCAAGGCGAAGACCGATCTTCTGCATCGTTTCATATACCGCAATGTGGATGCAATAATATTTGTTTCGGAATGCGCCCGAAATGCATTTTTCTCCGGTTTCATCGGTGGAAAACACTCCAAGAGCCGCCGCGAGGCGGAGGAGCGTTCGCAGGTGATCCACAACAGTATTGCCAACGTTCCGCAGCGGCCAGCCTTCTCATTAGGCTATGAAAATGAGCCGCATCGACCGCCTGTTCTCTGCTTTGTGGGGAGGATCGTTCCCGAAAAAGGGGTAGAGCTTCTGCTTAAAGCTCTCGGAGGCCTTCGCTCCGAAGAATGGGTTCTCAAGGTTGTAGGCACCGGGAATCCGGAATATCTCGCTTCGCTCAGCTCGATTGCCGTTGAACTCGGAATCTCGGACAGGATTGAATGGCTCGGCTATCAGAAGGATGTATGGCAGATTATGGCTTCAGCCGACATCGGCGTGACACCGTCGGTCGTTCCCGAATCTTTCGGACTTACCATCCTCGAATTCATGAACATGGGGGTGCCCGTGGTATCCACTTCCGGGGGAGCGCAGGGGGAGATTATCCGCAATGGTCGCGATGGCATTCTTGTCGAGCCGGAAGAATCCGCGCTCCGCGGTGCGCTCGCCGAACTTATCGCCTCTCCGGCAAAGCGGCGCGATATGGGAAAAGCCGCTCTCGAGCGTGCGGCCGATTTCAGCTATGATGTTTTCTGGGAGCGCATCAGCGGGGTTTATAAGGCACTTGTCTCAACCCTCTGACTTCTCTTTATTTTCCTCCGGCTTACTGTTCAATCCCGTTTCGACGTAGGTCAGTTTTTTCTCGCGGGCCTCGCGCAGAAGCCTCGCGTTCTCCTTGGAATCAAATACGAGGCGCTTGTGCTTGCGGTGAAGCATAAGTGCATAATGCGAAAAACTTTTATGGCGTATTCCGGCGTTTTCGAGGCGGAGGTCAAGGTCGGTATCCTCGCCAGTCGAGGGGTCCGGGTATCGCTCATCGAAGCCGTTCACCTTCTCCAGGTCACTGCGGAAAATCGAGAAATTGCAGCCGAAGAAACCGCGCTCGGTTATCAGAATCCCTTTGCCGAAGGGGCGCGGGAAATGTATGGTGCGGCGGAACTGCGACATCGTTTCCGGGAGCGACTGCTTGAAAGTGGAGCGGAGCACTTCGCGCCGTATCTTGCGGAAATAATCTTTGGGCAGGCTCTCCATCCGGGCCACTTTGTCGCTGGTCGAGGCGTTCATGTCGACGCGTCGGCCGCCTAAAACCGTTCCCTTCTCGCGCAAGGCAAGATGATCCTCCACAAACCGCGGATGCGGTATGCAGTCGCCGTCAATGAATATCAGGTAATCGGCCGAGGAGGCTCTTACGGCCTTGTTGAGGCTTTTGTTTTTCTGCCAACCCTTGTCTTCCTGCCAAGAATGGACGATACGCAGTTCCGGATGGCTCTGCATATAATCCTTTATGGCGGCTACGGTTTCGGCATTCGAGCCGTCGTCGGCTATCACAACTTCGAAATTCTTCTTCGTCTGCATCCTCAAAGCGTCGAGTATGAGACGCAGCCAGTTGAAATGATTATATACGGCAATTATTACCGAGGCTTTCACTTTCTCTTGCTCTTTCATTTTTCTATCTTCTGTCCCGACATGCTGAAATATCTTTCCATCACGAGCAGCGAGATTATAAGCTCCCGGCGGCGGTCGAAAAACTTTTCTACGAATCTTTTCGATTCCATCGATATTTTTTCAGCTTCGTCGGGATGACTGATATAATATGCTATCTTCTCTCCGGCATCGGAGAAATCGGAAGCTATCTCGATATAATGCACTCCGGGTTTCATCAGCGAATGGCAGTGCCATCCTTCGGCCGTGGGGCGCGGCATCACAGGCACGCAACCGCTTGCCATCACCCAGGGGAGGGCCGACGACCAGTCGTTGCCTTCGAGCGTCAGCACGAATTTATATCCGAAATGATCCGGAATGCTTATCGGCGGCTTATACCAGGGGGAGGGGTGACCGGCATCTGTGTCACCGAGGTCGAACCCCGGTTTGCCGAACCATTGCTCTAAGAAGCGGCGCCGTTCCGGCTTGCCATGGGTATATCCACGGAATATCAGCTCATCTCTTTTATCCCGGAAGGGAATCCTGTCGCGCGGCTGCAGACATATCCTGAGCCGGTCGAGGTTGAGCAGAACGGCGTTCTCCTTCCCCTCTTTCAGCCGGCGCCCCTTCACGAGAGTCGGTTCCTTCGGATTCTCGTGGATATCGCCGTCGTAGACGTTCACCCTGAGATGCTGAGGGAAATAGCGAAGTGTACGGCGTAGGTCGAAACATGCGCGGCTCTTTATCCTTCCCGGCCTGATATCTGAAAGCGGAATGGCATTCTCTCCGAGCTCGAACGGCTCGGTGAGGAGGCAGGCGTTTTCCGCGCGCTGCCGGATATAATCCGCATCCTGACGCTTCTCCCATCCGCTCAGCAGTCGCCGGCGCCTCGCGCGCAGAATAAAGCCCGGAATGAGCCCGAACAAGACATTCCCGACATAATAGAAGAAAGGAATCCCTTTCCCTGAAAGAAAATATTTCTCGTATAGGTTCATGGCTCTTTTGTTTGGCTGTGCAGACGCTTGTTCCTGAAAATCCCAAAGGCTCAGAAAGGTTTGAAGGTTCCGGAATCTCCGGAATGCACTGGAAACTTCGAAATCTTCGGGATGCTTTGGCCACTCCGAAATCTCCTGAAGCTCCGGAATGCTTTGGAAACTCCGAAATCTCCGAAATCTCCGAAAGCAAATTTAACCAATTCCTCTGATTATTCAATGAAGCCACGGCCTTTTATCGGCTTTTATCGGACTTTATAGGTTTTTCAGCCGCAAGACAAGCTCTCCCCCCGCTATTGCTTCCGCAAATTCATTCATCTCTACGCATTCACTTCTTGTCAGATCACTTTTACGCGTTTCGTATTCCCACGGCGCCAGATAAAGCAATCTCCCTTCCGAGCATAAATCAAATAATTTTCCGGGAGGTTTGAACAAAGGCGGAATCCCCTCCTTGCGGATTATGATGATACTCGCTCCCGCTTCAAGAGCAAGCCTTTGAATCTCCTTCTCTTTCGCGCTGATGAACGGCGAGACAAGCACCGCACCGCCGCGTGCGCTCTCAAGGCATTTCTCTCTGTATTCGGCAGCTTCGGTATCGGTAAACCGCCTCCTTACTCTTACTGGCATAATCGATGGTTTCCTCAATAGGAAGATATTTCCCAGGACGGCGAAAAGCCGCCCGCAAATCTCCACACCTCTTCGAATCCTGAAAAGTTCCGGGTTTGATCTTTTGATGAGCAGTCGGCGCGGATTATCCTCTACATATCTTATCATCCTTTCGAGCTGGTCTTTCCCCTTAAGGATGGTGTGTTGAGGTTTTCCGTCAAAAATGGATAAGCTTTCCTTGTTTCCGTGCGGGTTTTCCGATCTGACGGTTGCCACCTCTTTCAATTTCGAGCTGCAAAGGGTCTTGATATGCCCTATCACACGTCCGACATGCCGGTCGATTTCCTCTTTGACAAAAATCACGAGATGGATATGGTCGGGCATGAGAATAATCCGGCAGATGCCTATTTGCGGATAGGAAGCGATGACTTCATTTATGGTGAAGTGGATTTTACGGCCGATTTCAGTATTTTCCGCTCTGGGAGCATCATTCTCTCCACGCCCGGCGGCAGGATTGCCGACAATTCTGCTCAGAGGCGGGAATCCTTTTGCCATCCGGAAAGTATACATATAAATTCTTCTTCCCTTATAGTCATTCCAGAAGGCATTGCGGCTATAACTCGGCTTTATCTCCTGCCTCGGGGCGCTCCTCCGCTCAGGCTGCGCCTCGAATCTGGGTTTTGAGTTTTCTTTTGCGGCCATATTTTTCGATTTGAGTTTAACCTCGCGCCAAGGCGCCGAACCTTCCTCGCGCCAAGGCGCCGAGGCACTGAACCCCCTCGCGCCAAGGGGTCAAAGCGAGAGGAAGCGATAGAGGCGGGGGCGAGGCGAGAGGTGGAAGAGGCGGGAGGGGCGAGAGGAGGCGAGGCCGGAGGGGTTGGGTGGACGCCGCCTTGGCGGGGGCCGGGCCGGGCGGCCGGGCGGCCGGGTTAGAGGATTTCGCGGAAGAGGCAGGCAAAGCGGCCGAAGCTGGCGGCATCGAGGGGAGCGGCGGGGTCTTTCACCCAGTAGAGAGGGAGGTCGCGATACATCGCCGCCACAAGGGTGAAGGTGCTCGGCGGCCCGGCAAGCATGTCGCATTCGGAAAGAAGACAGAGGTCTTCGGCCGGGTTCCCTTTAGGGAATATGAGCCTGATGTCGTCGGTTTCGAGGGCTGAGCGGAACGCTGCCTCGTCGAGCGAGGGGTCGTTGCCGCAGATGAAAATGTCGGCCTTGCCGCCGGCGCATTCCGCGAGTTTGCGGGCTATTTCGATATATTGGTCGTCGGAATAGAAATAGCGGCCGCCGTTCCAGCGGGCATAGTCGCCGCGGCGAATATGGAGACCGATTGCCGGAATGCCGGCGCGTCTCGCGCTGTTGAGAGTCGTTTCAGCATTTTTTCGAACCTCCGGCCGGAATTCGAACATCTCCTTTATCTCCTCCAGATGGTTCAGAAAGGAATCGTAATGCCTC
>URNY01000134.1 GCA_900549375.1 uncultured Bacteroidales bacterium
CGAAGAATACATATTCGCGCCCCCCTTTGATGGGATAGGCTCCCTCCTGCATGCCGGGCATAGGCACGAGCGACTGGAGTGTCATGGCGTCATCGTCATCGCCGAGATAGATAGCGAGGTATCCGTCGACTGGCGAAGTGAACCATACATACATGTAATCGCCGGCCTTGTAGCTGAAATTGCGGATTGCGTCGCGCTCCTTGTCGGTGCCGTTGAAGAGGAGACGGGAGTCGACGTCGATGCGGTTCATCGGTATTTCGCGGATGCGTCCCTTGAGTTTCACCTCATAGATGGTTTCCGAGGCGCGGGGGGAGATGTTCCAGATGGTGTCGCCGAGGGTCTCGATCCATTCGCCGAGGACATCGCTCTCGGCGATTGAATAGAAATCGTCGCGTTCGCGTTCGCCACTCTGCATGAAAGAGAGGTTCGACATAGAGACCGCCGAGCCGAATTCTCGCGATATGGCATCGAGCTGGGCGCGGTTGATGGCCTCCTGCCGCGCCTGGTAGGGGGTCATGGAATGCGGGGCGATGAAGACGGCCTCGCCGGTGACCGTGGCCATGCGGCCCTCCGCCAGAGAGGAGAGGGCCGTGGCGGCCATGATGAGGGATAAGAATGCTTTTTTCATCAGATATTGATACCGACTTTCATCAGATATTGATACCGACGCCTACGAATATTGAGAGGTTACCGTCGTTGAAAGCATCTTTGTAGATAGAATAACCTCCGGAATAATGATTGCTCTCTTCGTCCTTGTCGAAGGAGGGGGCGATATAATTGATGCCGGCAATAATATTAATTTTTCTATGCCTGAACATTACGCCGAGTTCCACCGCGGGTGCCCAATAGCATTCGGCATAGACGCTTGAACCTTCACTGGTTTGGTTATTATTGATACTTTGATGGTAGTAATAATCAGTGGTATAATTAGGACCTGCGCCAAGTCCTAAGAATACATTGAACTTGTTGCTCAGTTTCTTAATAACCCCGCCCATAAGCATGGGGAAATGCGCGTATGAATCATCATCGTCATCATAATAATAGTCGCCTGTCGGGCGATTCGCCGGATGAGTCTCGAAACCGGGGGAGGCGCAGCCCATGGTGATTTTGAAGTATCCACCCCAACTTCGGTATGCACCGCCCATGAGGCCGACAATGGGGATGGCCCCATTGAGGGCGGGCTGGTTGTTGAGCGCCCATGTAGCGCCGCCGACAACGCTGATGAAGCCGTTGGTGCGGTTGAAATCTTTGAGGGTGAAGATCATGTTGTTGTAGCTTGTTGTGCGGAGGCGGCAGTCGCGCAGGCCGGTGTAGGAGGCCGTCAGGCTTTTGAGGGTTACGGGAACTTCGATTGAGAAGGAGCCGTCGGCTTCGGTATAGACGGTTTCGGCTCCGCCTGTGGCGCGCACTTCGGCGCCGGAGAGGGGATTGCCGTTTTTGTCGACTACCATGCCGGTGATCACACGGGTTGTTGCGGGGCGCGCGGGGGTTTCCGACTGGGCGGAGGCAACGCCTGCCGAAGCGGCGAGGATGCCTGCTAAAAGAAGATTCTTCAAAGAAATAATTTTCATATGGATAAAGTTTGGATTTTTAATTTGGAATTATTCGCACTAAAGTGCTCACACGCGACCTGCTAATCGAGGAGGGTGCGGGAGCGCCAGGTGTCGCCGAGGGTGGGAGAGGCGTTGACGGTGGGGGTCTGGTGCTTGTTCTTTTTGTCGTAGGCCTTGTTGTCGACTTCGCGGGTGAGGGCGTCGCCGAGGTCGCCGAGGGTTATGGCTCCTTTGGAACTTTGCAGGTTTTTGAGGAGGTAATATGTGAAAAAGCCATGCTGCTGGTCGTCGTAGGCCATGGCGGTCTGGTTGCCGGCGGTGGCGCTGAAGACCACGGTGTTTCCTTTGGCGACGATATCTTCGACTTCATATTCCACGAATCGCTCGGCGAAAAGCATCTCGTTGCCTCGTGTGGCTCCGCTGAAGCAGGCGTCGAGGAAGACGGTGACGCTCTTTGCGGGCATCTCGTCGAGACGGGCGTATAGCTGTTCGAGGCCGAAGCAGGATTCGAAGTCGGTTCCGGAGGCGTCTGTGGGGAGGAGATAGGCGGTGCCGTCGGCAACATTGGGCACTCCGTGACCGGCATAATACACGATGATATCGAGCTTCCCTGGGTTCATGCGCGTTTTCTCCTCGAGATAGCGCAGTGGTTCGCGGATTTCGGAGAGGGTGGCGTCGTAGCGTTCGCGGATGTTGTCGTCGGGGACGCCGAGCGCCTTGCGGCAATATTCGGCGAAAGTGGAACCGTCGCGTCTGGCATAGGCCACGTTGGAGAAATATTTATAGTTTTCGTTGCCGATAATCACCACATAGGTGTTGGGGCGTTTAGTGGCGGCGATAGGTATGTTGATATCCACGTCGCTCTGTCCGGCGCGTGTGGCCGATGGAGCTTCAGCCTGCAGCGGGTTGAAGTTGAGTGTCGGCATATATTCGGTTTCCGGAGTGAGCGGGGTCTCGGGTCCGACCGGGGCGGCGCTGAGCGCCGCGAGAGCCTCGTTGGCCTTGCGGAGACCGTCGGCATCGCCCGTTAGGCTACGACATTGCGCCAGAGCATGGGCCACATTGACGGCGTAGGGAGAGGAATCGAGCACCTCCTGCAACACGGGGTCGGCGAGACGCAGGGCGCGGTTGGCGGCGGCCAAACCTGTTGTGTCGCCCTGGGCGGCGATGCGCGAATGGGTCGCTATGGCATCGTTATAGAGATTGAATGCGTAATGGCATGCATAGTCGAGGCTCTGCGGGTTCATCTTGCGGAGGCCGGCGAAAATGTTGGCGGCCTTGTCGGGGCGTCCGGTGCGTTCGTAGAGACGTCCCTTGTATTCGATGAGAGTGTTATGGTCGGGACGCAGGGCGAGTGCCTTGTCGAGGAAAGCCTCCATGCGGGTGTCGTTGCCGTTTTTGAGGCAGGACTCCACGCCGATCGCTATGATGTTCCAGTTCTGCGGATAGGCTTCGGCACCCTGTGAGGCGATATATATGGCGTTGTCGTAGTTGCGGAGCTCATAATAGCTTCGGGCAAGTCCTTCGAAGGCCATTTCGCGTTTGGAGGCGTCGCCGCTGGAAAGGTAAGCCTGAAAATATCGGATGGCGCGTTCGTAGTCGCCGCGGTTATAGATATTTGTTGCCGCAAGGTGGGCGAGCACGGGATAACCGAGAGTTTCCTGCAGCCGGTCGTCGCGCATGCCTGGGAGCAGGGAGAGGTCTACATAATCGGCCGCAAAGGCGAGCACCTTCTCCTGATTGTTGAGCTGGGCGTAATGATAGGCGGCGCGGCGCAACTGAGGGAATATCTCCTTAAGGGCGGTTTTTGCCCGTTTCCATTCGGGGGAGGATGACTCGGCCGTACGGAGAATGGATGTATATTCGGTATATGCATGGCGCAGCGACTGCCATGCCGTGTTGGGGAACTGGCCGGCGGAGGTGAGGCGTGTGAAATCCGCGAGCCGGGTATCGGCCTGCGCAATGTCGGCTTTCGCCTCGGAAAGAGAGAAGAGGAGGCAAGTCGTGATAAGGATTGAGAATATGGTTTTCATTTTATTTTGACTGGAAAGGATCGATAAAAGTCAGAGACACATTTATGCGCCGATATTTTCCGCCGCGTTTGCCGCTCACCTCGATATTGCAGTTCACTTCGGTGTCCATTTCGGCAAGAGGGGCTACTTTCTTCATCAGGTGATTGCGCACGGCCTGGGCGCGCATGAAAGCGAGCTGGCGGTTGTCGGCTATTCCAGAAGCGGGGGTCACGGAGATGGCGGTGAGGTCGCCGTCGATGCGGCATGGCTCATCGCTGAAAGAGCCGAATGCGCCGTCGTAGGCGATAGGCCGGCTGATAGGAACGGCATCGGCGCTACCGGTGAGGTTTATCACCACCTTGCCCCCTTTGCGGAGGTAATCGCGCAGGTCGTTTTCGAAAGCCTCCCCTACAATCTGCATGAGCGCCCGGGCTGCCGAGGATTCCTCGATGCGGTATTTGCCCGGTGCGAAATCCTCATAGTCGGAATAATCGGGGTCGACGGTATAGGTGAAATCGACCTGATAGTTGTTGATGCGTTGTCCCGACGGGTCGGTGGCGGGGACTACACGCGAGCTTACTGAGATGGAGGTATGCTCGGAAATGGAGCTGTTTTTGCGGGCCTCGCTAACCACCCCCTCGCTGATCTTTTCCAGACCGGCCTGCTGACGTCCCTGCTGCTTCATCACTTCGAAAGGAATCGAAGCAGACTCATCGCCCCGGAGGAAGTCGAGGTTCTGGCGGTCGAGATTGTCGAAACGGTAGGTTTTGCCATTAGCTTTGTTATAGACTTCGGTATAGATAAGCACGAAGTTGTCGTCGGGGGTCAGCCCATAGACCGAATTGCGGAATTCGAGATCGTCGGGCGAGAAAGAGGCGAGGTCCTCCTTGTCGACGGAGAGATAGACATCGGCGAATTTGCCGATGCTTACGGTCAGTGAGCCGGTCTCCGGGTTGTATCCTCCCAGCGTCACATCCTCGCGGGCTATGAGGTCGCCTGCCAGACCGGTGGTGATCTCATTGGCAAAGAGAGTGCGCTGGCGGCGGCGCGTTTCGTCGTTGACGCGGTTGCGGTATTCCTCCTCGGTTTCGAACGGCTTCATCATCGACCATTCGAGCATACGGGCTTCGAGCTCATCTTCGAGAAGTCGGGTATAGTTTGTGGAAAAGCCCGTGAGGCGCTTGTATTTGAGGGCAAGCGGCGCGTTGTAGACCACGTAGACGCCATTGTTGGAATCCTTTACGAGGCGGATGAATTCGATGTTGCCCTCAGGCTCCGCGAGATAGGAGGTATCGGCCGGGTTGACGATATTGAAGAAACCTATCCTCTTATTGTCGAGGGCGACGGCGGCATATTTCCCGTCGGGATGGAAGGAGAGTGCTCCGGGACGGCCGGGGATGTTGAGGGTGCGGTCGGAGGAATAAGCAGGCAAAGAGAGGAGCGACAGATGGTTGTCGGAAGTAAGGATGCCGAGCTGGCGTGCGCCGGCGTTATATTCGATATCTACAACAGTGGCGCCGGCGGGAATGCTTTTGATTGCCTTGCGGTCGGGGATGCTGACGATTGTGACCTTGTCGGAGGATGCTAATGCGAGACGGTTTCCTTCCGGTTCGGCACGCATCAGAAAAGGGGTTGAGGACACCTCTATCTCTCCTGCCGGGGAGAGCGAGCGGGAGTCGAAAAGTTTCACCTTCCCCTCATCGGCCACGGCGAGCAGACGGCTGTCGGGAGTATAGCAGATGGCCGTGGGAGCGACGAGCCCTTTTATGGCGGCATGTTTCACCGAGGCATGTCCGAGCGGCATCACCTCCACTTTCCCCTTTGCCCCCTCGCCGCACAGTATGGCCATTGAGTGGCCGGCGGGGTTGATGCGTATCTGCGCAACCTGAGACGCGGCCTTCCCCACCGTGAAGCCCTTCATATTATAAGCGGCTTTGCCGGAGGTGAAAAAGCTTGTGTAGAGATAATTGTCGATATGTTCCGGGCGCAGTTTCTGGCGGTAGACAAGATTTTTGTCTACCTTTATTCCGGGATTGGCGATGTCTTGGGCGGCGGCAACGGAGGGGAAAGAAGCCGCCAAAACAGCCAGAGAGGCTGAAACCACAAAAAATCTCATAAGTGCACTGATGTTAGGATAAGTGCAAATTTAATGTTTTTTCATGAATCGGCCAACAATGAATTGAAATTAAGCGCACTTAGACTCTGTTCCTTAAAATTTCGGAGTCTTAATGAGCGGCGGCCAGCGAATCGGATATCGCGCGGATATGGCGTGCGATCTGAAGAGGCGACATGCCGGAGTCGCGGAGTGCAGACGGGTCGACGGGTGCGCCGAAGATAACGCGGAATTTTTTTCCTTTTGCCTTGCAGACTTCCGAAGGAAGGAGCACCTGCTCCAGATTGATGCCGATGCGGAGCTTCTTGCGCCAGCGGGCAAGGGAATAGAAACGCCCCGAATTGAGTCCTTCGAATCTGACGGGCACTATCTTGCGATCCGATTCCATGGCTTTCACCACGAATGACTTCTGCCATTCGAGGTCGCGGACAATGCCATCGTCGCCGAGGCGCGAGCAGAGTCCGGCGGGAAACATCAGCATCTGGACATCCGAGGCGTAGGCATCGCGCATAGCTTCGGCGCCCTGCCGGCTCTGCGAGCCGAATTTATTGATGGGGAGGAACACCTTCCGCAATGGCTCCACATTCAGCAGAAGGTCGTTGACGGGGAAACGTATGCCCTCATCTCCATATATGGAACCGAGGATTTTGATTAGTCCGATTCCATCGAGACCGCCGAGGGGATGGTTGGAGGCGAATACATAGCGTCCGTCGTCTGGAATGGCGTCGAGCCCTACGGCCTCTATCTCCAGATTGAGGTAATCATAGACCTTGCAGGCGAAATCCGTTCCTTCTGCGGGATAGGTGGCTGCGAGGATGTCGTTGAGTTCACGCTGGCGTATGAGCCGTTCGAGCGGGGCGAAGAGAAAGCCCGGTATAAACTTCCCTTTGTCGCCGAGACGCCGGCGCACTATTTCGCGGAGATTAATCTGTAGCAGCAATTTTCTGAAATTGGTTAGATAGATGTATTATGCGGAATCCGGCGGAATCAATCGTTGACAGAGGATTCCTCGTCCCAGAACTCGTTGTTCCAGTCCTCGTCGGTCATTTCGTCGAATTCCTCCTCTTCGGGTTCATCCTGCTCGAAGATGAAATTGTCTTCCTCCTCTACCCGGTGACGGATGTCGAGTTTGCGGTGGGTGATGTTGAAGTTGGAACGGTTCTCCTCCGAGTTGATCTCTCGCCAGAGAAGATCCTTGAGTTCGGCGATTCCCTGACCGGTCACGGCAGAGATGAACACAGCCGGCACGCCCTCGGGAAGTTCCTTGGCCAGCTCGCTGCGGAGCTCGTCATCGAGCATGTCGCTCTTGGAGATTGCGAGCACGCGGCTCTTATCCATCAGCTCGGGGTTGAACTCGCGGAGTTCGTTGAGGAGCACTTCGTAGTCATGGCGTATATCGTCGGAATCGGCGGGTATCATGAAGAGCAGCACGGCATTGCGCTCGATATGCCGGAGAAACCGGAGTCCGAGTCCCTTCCCCTCGCTCGCGCCTTCGATGATGCCGGGAATGTCGGCCATGACGAAAGAGCGGTCGCCGCGATAGTCGACGATGCCGAGGCTCGGCTCCATGGTGGTGAAGGGATAGTCGGCGATCTTGGGTTTTGCCGCCGAGATGGCCG
>URNY01000135.1 GCA_900549375.1 uncultured Bacteroidales bacterium
GGAGGCCGGCGGCCGTGAGGCGCAGCGTCAACTCCGAGGCAGAGGGGAGGCGGTCGGCGTCAGATTCTTTATCCTTATGGATGGAGTTGATGAAGCTCTCATCGCATGGGAACGCGATATGGATGGCGCCCCCGGGCTTCAGATTGTCGGCGGCGAGGCGCCGGAGCGCGGCGTAGGGATTGCGCAGGTGTGGATAGACGCAATAGAGCATTATCCGGTCGTAGCGCCCCTCGACGGGAATCTCCTCGAAATCGGAGCGCAGGAAGCGCGGTGGAGGCGTCAGCGAGCTGTATTTGGCGCGTGCACGCGAGAGCATTCCCTCCGAGAAATCGATGGCCGTGATACTTCCGCGGGAGCCTATGCGCTCGGCGATGTAGGGGAGTAGGACGCCGGTGCCGGTTCCGAGGTCGAGCACATCGTGGCCCTTACGGATATCGCAGGCCGAGAGAATATACCTGACTTTGGGAGGGAGCGAGAGCACTTCCGACTCATCCCAGGTGTCGGCTATCTTATCGAAAAAAAGAATATCGGGGTTCATAGGCATTGTATAACGGGCTGTGTTATCGATTTATGGAAATGAATTTCAACCGCTTCTCAAATACTGCCAAAACAAATTTTAAAGACTGATGATAAGTAAGTGTTCAAATTTAATTTAAGTATAAAAGATTAAAAGCACTTACTATCGTTTAAATTTGAATACTTACTTATTAAAAAACGATTGAAAAAGTTTCTTTATTTAGAACGATTCTATATAATAATTTGTTTATATTTGCGGAGATTATTTGTAATAATTTCAGATAAGCTCCCGAATTCCTCTGATAAAGACGATAGAAACAACAAATCGATTATTGCTATGTTTATCCATTTAGCTTTGGCGGCAGCCATGACGGCGTCCGCTCCCGCAGTTCCTGATACGGTGACGCTTCCCGAAGTCGTGACCGAGGCCCCTGCGAAAACGAATGTTACCCTCCTTCCCCTGAACACGAATGTGGTGAGCGCTTCCATGATAGAGCGTTCGGCCGAGACATCGCTTCTGCCGGTGCTGGTGAATAATGTGCCGGGACTGTTTGTGACCGAACGCGGCTTTGCCGGTTACGGTGTTTCCGGCGGCGCGGCCGGCACGGTGAATATACGCGGTGTCGGCCAGGGGAATAAAGTGCTGTTTATGATCGACGGCCAGCCCCAGTGGGCCGGCGTGTTCGGCCATGCGCTTCCCGACACGTATGTCACAAACGGTGTGGAGCGGGTTGAGGTGGTGAAAGGTCCCTCTTCGCTTCTTTACGGCTCGAACGCTATGGGCGGCTCCGTGAATATCATCACCCGCCGTCAGCATCGCGAGGGCTTCACCGGTCGCGCCCGCGCGGAGTTCGGCTCCTTCTCCACCCAGAAATTCGGCCTCTCCACAGGATTCCGCAAAGGTAAATTCGGCGCCACGGTAGCCGGACAGCTCGACCGCTCCAACGGCTACCGCGAAGGAAGCGCCTTCTGGAACGCCAACGAATTCATGCAGTTCACCTATAATCCCGTGAAAGAATGGGAGACAGGCGCCACCGTGGAATTGAATCAGACCAAAGCCGACAACCCCGGCACGCTTCAGGCCCCGCTGCTGAGCATGTGGACGAAAGTGAACCGCGGCACGGTCTCCATCTATGTGCGGGATAATTACGACATCACTTCCGGCGGCGTGCAGGCTTTCATCAACTGGGGACGCAATTGGGTCGACGACGGCTATGCCCCCGGCACCGCGCCCAAAGACTACATCTTCAATTCCACCGACTACAACATGGGCTTCACCCTCTACCAGACCCTCAACCTCTGGCAGGGTAACGACCTTTCGGCCGGCATCGACTTCATGCATTGGGGCGGCCACGTCTGGAATCTCGGCAAAGATGATTCGAAGCGCACCTCCGAGTTCAAAGGTTCCGAAAACGAGATAGCCGGCTATCTGATGATGCAGCAGGGTTTCTGGGGCGAGCTCCTCTCGCTCAACGCCGGCGTGCGTCTGCAGCATGGCTCGCAATACGGCAATGAATGGGTTCCTCAGGCCGGCTTCATTCTAAAGCCCTATAAAGGTGGCTCCCTGAAATTCTCCTTCGGCAAAGGATTCCGCGTTCCCAACCTCCGTGAACTCTACCTCTATCCGCCGGCAAATCCGGATCTGGAGCCTGAATACATGTGGAACTATGATGTGGAATTCCGTCAGCATCTTCTCGAGGGGCGTCTGAATTTCGGGGTATCCTTCTTCTTCATCGACGGCAAGAACATGATCCAGACCACTCGTGTCGACGGCCGTCCGCGCAATGTCAACACCGGCGCCTTCATCAACAAAGGCTTCGAGCTCGACGCCGCATGGCGGATAGCCCGCGACTGGCAGGCATCGGCCAACTACAGCTATCTGCACACCACCAACCGGAACCTCATCGGTGCTCCCAAGAACAAGCTGAACGCAGCCGTGAGCTACATGCCCGGCGCGCTCGACGTGACATTAGAGTCCAACACGATATGGAGCCTTTCCACCGGCGCACCCGATGAATCGCGTCAGAGCTATTCCCTGCTCAACCTGCGCGGCTCCTACACCTTCCATGCCCGTTGCGACGTCAAGCCTTTCCTGAAGCTCGACAACATCCTCAACAAGCATTATGAAATCATCTACGGATGCCCCATGCCCGGCTTCACGATGATGGGTGGCGTCGAAATCAGTTTCTGATCAGCGCGACTTAGACTCTGTTCCTTAAAATTTCAGAGTTTTAATAACAAACCGAACAAGTAAACAACCTGAACAGATAAAAAAGAATCCGGGCCCGTTGCCGCTCTTCACAAAGCGCCGACGGGCCCGGACTGCATTCAAGCCTCAAGTACTATTTGATCATGATTTTTTTCGTAGTTCCATCGGAGCCTGCGCGGATATAAAGGCCTTTCGAGAGATCGCCTTCGCGCACCTCGATGCCGTCGGGGGTGAACCAGCGGTATGTGGCTGAACCGTCGGCGGCGTCTATATCCTCGACCGCGGAGCCTCCCTTGAGGGGCGCCGAGCCGGTGTTCACGATATCATAATCGGCAATCGCCGAAGCCACCGGCAGACCCTTCTTGGAGAGGAGGGCCACCACCCGGCAATTGTCGGGGTTGATCTTATCCGTGTCGAGGGTTGCGGAGAAATCCGCCGAATATTTGCCTCCGGCCGCACTGATCTCCGAGCCTGCAGGGTCGCTCAGGTAAGCGCGGAGCACATCGTCGTGGATGTAATTCTGGTTTACCGACACATTCCCTGCGGCATCCGAGACAGCCTGTGGCGCCTTCACCTTGTCCTCCACGAGCATCACCGTCAGAGCGGTTTTGCCGTAGATGGCCTCGAGTTCCGGGAGCACCTCTCCCGATACGTTCACCTTCAGGCTGCGCGTAGCCGCATCCCAGACAGGTTTTACCTCCACTCCGGCGAAAGAGGGGGTTGAGAGGTCCTGCTCGATGATGTCAGCCACCACGCCGATGAGCACATCCTGCGGGAGCACGAGGTAGTCGTTGAGGCAATAAGCCACATTCGGCTCGCCCACGAATAGAGAGCGGTTCACCGAGAACACCGGAACATCCCAGGCGTAGGTGTTCCAGTAGGGTTCCGACTCGGACAGAGCCAAGGGCGTCCCCGGCTCGAACACCTTCACAAGAGCGATTTTGGAGCCGCCAGCATTTTGGCGGTATTTGCCGATGATTCCGTCGAAGAGGGAGGAAGTGGCATACTGCTGGCTGGAGAAAGACTCCACATAAGCAAGATTGCGCGGCATCGACTCGTTATAGAGGGCGAACTTCGCGGTATAGGTGGCCGTGGGGCGTTTATCCACCGGATTGCCGTTGATGTTCACGATAGCCGCCGAGAGGGTGTGGGTGCCGATGCCGGCATTGGCGGGCAAGGTTATCAGCGTCTCCCAGGTCTGCGCCTTTCCCGGAGCGATGGCGAGGTTCACATCCACCGTGCGCAGAGGCTCGCCGTCGAACGAGATCTCAGCCGAGAATTTCTCCACCGCATCGCGGCCCACATTGGCCACGGAAGCGAAGAGATCCACCTTTTCGCCCAGCTTCTTATACTTGAAACCGGTTTCTGCGAAACTGAAGGCGAGGTTGGCCTGCGGCATGTCGGTGATGTCGATTATAAGCTGCACGCAGAGTTTTCCCGCGCCCGAGGTGTCGATAAGCCTCCCCTCGCTGAGGATGCAGAAAGCATTGGCCTCATCGTCGCCCGTGATGCCGATCACGCCGGTTTCGTTCTGGCTGATCTCCGAAGTCTCCACATAGTCATAGCCGAAGAAGAGACTCTCGTCTCCCTTGATGGTTATGGGATCGCCGTTGAAGATCACGTTTGTCCATCCGGGATATAGCCGGTTCTTCTGGTCGAGCAGAGGCTTCGAAAGGTCGGCGGTGTTGTAGACGAACACGCGTGTGGAGGCCTGATTGCGGGCCGAGGCCACGCGCATGCCCAGAATCTTGCAACCCGCGTAAGGCGCGAGTTCCGAAGCCTGAAGCACCGCGCCGATGGAATATGTTCCCGGCGTTCCGAAGAAGGCCCCCTCCTGATTATAGTCGTTGGTGACCGTATGTCCGATCACCGTCTGGTTCTCCTTGAGGCCCATGTCGTCGGCCGCACGTGCCGGCATGAGGATTGCAAGGGCCATGCATATCAATGATAAACTCTTTTTCATGGGTTCTTATCTTTTGATGAATTTAGTGCTCCTGCCGCCCGCTGTGCGGATATATATGCCGGCGGGGGCCGAAGAGATATCCACGCGGTTTCCGAGCGTGTCGTAATAGATGGCGTCGGCCTCCGTGGCGAGGGTTATCTCCTCCACAGCCGAGACATCCACCGTATATTCCGTCACTGCGGATTTCCCCGACTTATAGACCGCGCAGACGCCGATCACGTGGCGTCCGTCGGGGATGCGCAGCGTGAAGGAGGGCTCGGTGCAGGTATGCTCTGTTTTGCCGTCGACTGAAATCTCGAAATGATCGATATTGCCATAGCTCTTGGCGGGAGCCGCGCCGTCGGCCGGCTGCAGACGGAAGCTGTCGAGTTGCATCAGGAAAGCATCCACGGAGACATAATTGAATCCCACGCGGATCTTCTTCCCCTCAAACTCGCCTATAGGCACCGTATACTCGCCCCATCCCTCGCTCGGCAGATCCTCCACCTGAACGAGCAGGGAGAAATCATCGGGCGCCGACTCCTCTGCCACGTATATGTCGAGATTCTCGGCATACATCGAAGAATAGGCCTTGGCGAGGAATTTCAGCTCATAGCCCTTCATGATCTCGATTACCGGGGAGATGAGCCATTTGTCGTTTTTGCGGCCCTGGGCCGAGAAGAAAGCGATTGTCTTGTCGCCGTCGGGGGCGGCGATGGCCGGGTCGGCCGGGAGCATCGCCGGCTTCGTCTTCAGCGGATTGAACACGATCGGGGCGAGCGGCAGAGGATTGGCGGCGCTTCCCGAACCGGGGAAGCTCACTATATTATCCTGACTTCCGAGCGCTATGGGATATACGGGCGATTTGTCCTTGTCGATCGATACCCAGTCGCCGAAAGAGCCGGTGGCGAAATCGTCATAATCCTCGAAGCTGTCGGAGAAGCCGGTGTCGCGGTTCCAGCGGAGCAGTATCGAGCCATCGGGCTGACGGTCGGCCGTGAGGTTATATGGAGCCTCCATATTGTCTTTGAGAGCCACGGGTAACTCTATGTCTCCTGCGACCTCGAAGTCGCGGGAGAGAGCCTCGTAGGCCCCTTTTTCGACGTTCAGCGTATACTTGCCCTTCGGCAGAGAAGGGATGCGCGCCTTTCCGTCGGCCACCTTCACATCATACTGTTCGGAAGTCTCGCGGTTCATCAGCGAGAGGAGGGTTCCGTCGGGCTCGAGCTTGCTGTCGGCCGTGACGTTGAAAACCACATCCGCATAGCAGTCGGAGGGAACCTCGAAGCGGTATTCGGCAGGCTCGCTTTCGGAATCGCGGTATATGGCCTTGACTGTGGCCGTATGCTGTCCGGGGGCTATCTGCCCGAAGATATACGAATATCCGTCGACGGTGGCTTTCTTCACGCCGTCGAGCGTGATCTCGAACTTCTCGTTGGGGTTTGCCGGCGAGCGCATGGCGCGCAGGCTCTTGGCGGCCGCAGCGGTGTCTACCTTTTTCGGACCCACATAGACGTCATCCACCATCAGCATGAAGGCGCCGTAATGGTTGGCGTCGCTCACATATCGGATGGCGAAGCGCACCGGTTTGCCGGCATAGTCGGCTAAGGAATAGCTTTTCTCCACCCATTGCTTATAGTCCACCCAGTCGTAGTTCCCCTCGCTTATGAGGGTGAAATCGGCGGCCGTCGGGTTCTCGGTCTTCTCGGTGACATAGACCATGAAGCGCTCCTGGTAGCGGTCGGCGGCCTTTGCGAAGAAGGAGAGCACATTGTCGGTGCCGGGGGTGATCACGGGGGAGATGAGCCAGTCGTCGTTGACCCTTCCCGAGGAAGTACGGATGAAGCCGGCATACTGTTGTCCCGAATAGGGGCGGAGCACCGGATATTCATACCACCAGGTCGGCTCCACGGTGAGCGGGTTCATGATCTGGCAATACTGGCGGCCGCCGCGGTTGGGATAGGTTCCCATGAGCGGGGCGGTGGTCTCTTCGTCGCCGTCGATGCCCGTCCAGTCGCCGAAGGTGAGCGCGAAGGGGGAATAGCTCTCGAAGTCATCGAAGAAGACGGGGGGTTCCACGTTCCATCCGAGCGTCACGTCATCGCGTCCGGTCATGGCGTCGTGGAAAAGCGAATGTTTTATGGCGAAAGGTTTCCGGGTCATCTCCTCGAGCGAATAGTTCAGCGTCAGAGGCGTGTCGGCCGTGACGCTAAAAGAGCGTTCGAGCTTGAGGAAACCGGGGCGTTCGATAGTTATGGAGTGGTTGCCCGGATAGGCCGTGAAAGAGCATGCGGTGTCTTTGTTCCTTGCATATCTGCTAAATGATGAAAAAATGAAAGGACGTGGATTATACCGTACAATGTATTTTGTTCCTGTAGTTACGACTGCTTCTGTAGTGGGAATTATCATGATATTCATTTTGGGAGTTCAGGGACCGGTCAATCATCTTTTGGTCACACTACATATTCTGCAAAACCCGATTAATTTTCTGGGAAACGCAAAGTATGCGCTGCCTACATTGGTAATCATTTCGCTTTGGAAGGATTGCGGAACATATATGATTTACTGGCTGGCAGGACTGCAGGGAG
>URNY01000136.1 GCA_900549375.1 uncultured Bacteroidales bacterium
CAGATCGGCGTATTCGAGCATATCGCAGCTTGAGAACGTGCTCTGTCCCATATCGATAAGGTTGGGGCCGGCAGTGATGCTCCGGATCGACGCACAATCGCCGAAAGCCATGTATCCGGTAGTGGCAAGTGCGGACGGAAGATTGGAAATCGTGATTCTCGAGCAGTTTGAAAATGCATAGTCGCCAATGGAGGTGATTCCGTCCGGAAGTTCTTCCAAGGCCATCAGAGAACAATTCAGGAATGCGTTTTTGCCGATGGCTTTTAGTCCTGCGGGGAGCACCACGCGCTCGAGCGAACTCATGCCTGAGAGGGCATTGTCGGAGATTTCCTTGAGATCCGTATCTCTTATGTCAAGGCCGCAAAGACTTGACATGTTTTCGCGGATTATCCGAAAGTCAGTGTCCGACAGATGTCCCGTGACGGTCAGATAAGTGATTCTGGACGGCATGACACCGCTTTCTCTATAGATTGCTTCTGCCAAAGGAGTTTTCCCGTCGAGATTCACAGATACTATAGATTTGGAAGACTCGATAATATTGAGTTCGCGCCAGCGCGGATGGTATGAATATAATTCCGCGCAACCGTCGGGAACAATCACAGTGATTTGTTCGGCCTGCAGTGTGGAAAGATTGAATGAGGCGCTGATAGAAGGAGGTGTTGTCGCGTCGCAGATAATAAGTTTGAGATGTTCGAGACTGAACGCATCGACATCTATAGATGTTACTGAGCTTCCGATATGCATAAGTCTCGGAGTGCCGCAGGAGCCTGCCGGCAATGAGGTCATTCCACTCCCGGTTTCGAATGAAATTATGAAAGATTCGAAGAAAGCGTTCTTCCCGATTTCTTCGACACTGTCGGGAAGTTTGAGTACTCCCATGCTCCGGCTTGCATTACGCGCGCAGTAATGGAACGCCGATTCACCGATACGTTTGAGGGTAGCCGGAAACTTCACTTCCTTCAGATCATAGCAAAGTTCAAAGGCTTTCTCCGGTATTTCCACCATACTTTCTCCAAGATCGGCTGTAATGATCGAAGCATTGTGGAATGCGCCTTCACCAAGATGTTTGAATCCTGCCGGAAGTTTCAGATGGCGAAGGCCGGATTTACTGCCAGCCTCGCCTTCGAATGCATACATGCCGATTGTTTCGAGCGTAGTCGGAAATACAATCTCATCAAGAGCGTCTGTGCGGGAGAATGCACGGTCGCCGATGGTTTCGAGTTTCGAAGGGAGGTAGACCTGCTCAAGCCTCTTGCAATTGCGGAAGGTATTGCTTTTGATTTCGGTGGCATTGCATAGCAATACCGCTTTTTCGAGAGCCGTCATCTCCTCGAACGCTCCTTCTCCGATTGAACTGACAGTCTCAGGCAGTTTGATTTTGACAATGCTGTTGCACCCCTTGAATGCCTCTTTGCCGATATATTCCAGATTAGACGGAAAATCAACTTCACCCAGAACGGGGCAGTTCTTGAAAGCATTGTCACCTATGGAAATAACGGAGACGGGATAATCCACATGATACAGGTCGGTCTGGCCGTTAAAGGCATTGTCGCCTATTTGGACAACTGTGAAGGGTGTGTCGGTGAAGGTCACGTCACTGCCATTAACGTTAAACGTTCCGGATACGTTGATTTTACCCGGAATTGTCACAAAGTCGACGTTTTTCTTAGGATTGATCAATGAGAGGGTATGCTTCTCGAAGTCGACGATCTCATAACGCATGTCGGCAGTCTCAAACACCTTTCCGGTGCCGGTAATGGGGACGGCCAATCCTGTAAGTGTTCCGGTCGCACCCATCAAAAGAGTGATGAATGATTGTTTAAACATTTTGTTTAGGTTTAAAATTATTGGTTGGATTAGAGTATGTTAATTTTAACATAAAGAAATCGCACAATGGCTTCTTTCAGAAGAAAAGAGCCATTGTGCGACTTATATGTTCTTTTAATTGTATCCACGTGCAGCAAATTTTGACCGACGGCAGTTAAGCCGAATGCGATCAATATTTCTGACAGACGGGATACAGACTATTGTAGTTCATGTTGTTGCAGGCGAGCTGAACGCGATCCTGCGGAAGAGAGGAAGAGCCGTCCCATTACTTTCAAACTGTTCCGACAGCATGAATTGCCGAGGTAATGTAATCCTCCCTATTAGTCTTTCGACTATTTTGCGGTGCAAAAATATAAAAAGAATGCAAAATCTGCAAATGAATATTAAAATCTCAAGAGTTTTTTATTCGTCGTTAATTTCTTCCTGAATGGTATAATTGTTCCTCAGCAGATTGATTAGCATAACGATGCCATGGTTTGTGGCCTGCTCGATTACCGAGTCTCGGCCTCCTTCGAAGTGCATGCATTCACTCACCACGCGGTCATTGTATTTAACGGCGAACCAGACAGTACCCACCGGTTTGAAGCGGGTGCCTCCTTCCGGGCCGGCGATGCCGGTTGTGGCTATGGCGCAGTCCGTGCGCATCAGCCGTGCGGCTCCGAGAGCCATCTGCTCTGCCACTTCTTTCGAAACGGCTCCATGGCGCGCTATGTCGCTGCGCGACACTCCGAGCACTTCGGCTTTCACATCATTGCTGTAGCTCACCACGCTTCCGAGAAAATAAGCCGATGATCCGGGAACCTGCACGATCTTGTGGGCTATGTTGCCGCCCGTGCAGCTCTCGGCGCTTGATACCGTCAGTTCATTTTCGAGCAGAAGGTCGCCGAGCACCTGCGAGAGGGTTTTATCCTCTGTGGCTACTACTTCTTCGGAAAAGAGATCCTGAAGGTTTTGATGGAAACGGTTCATCTGGAAGCGCAATAGCTCCAGCCCCGAATTGACGCCGGTTAGTGTGATGCGGGTCACGAGGTTGGTTGAATCGACAGTGATTTTTACGAAATCGGGCAACTGAGCCTCGAAATGCTGTATTATGCTGTTCAGCTCCTGACGGGTGTATCCGTATATTACCACATGTCTTGTTTCCTTGTATCCGGATGGGTTCTGCTGTTTCATATCATTGGGAAGTAGGGCCTACACAGTCACTCTCGCATAAGGGGGGAGCGAAAGACTGCTGAATTCTTTTCTGAGATATTTTAGGTAACCGACAATAGCCACCATGGCTGCATTGTCGGTGGTGAAAGCTCTGGGTGGTATCCACGCCCTGCAACCGAGGCGGCGGCACAGTGCGTCTACAGCATCGCGCACCCCCGAATTGGCCGATACGCCTCCACCGATCGCTACATGCTTCACGCCGGTTTTGCGGATTGCCTTCTCGAGTTTGTCAAGCAAAATGTCGATGATTGTCTGTTGCAGCGACGCGCAGAGGTCATCGATATTCTCCTCGATAAATTTAGGATTCTTATGGATGTTGTCGCGGACGGTATAGAGGAAAGAAGTTTTGAGTCCGCTGAACGAATAGTCGAATTCAGGTATATGGGGCTTGCTGAATCTGAAAGCTTTCGGATTGCCGGCCGATGCATGCCGGTCGATATGCGGACCGCCCGGATAGGGGAGTCCCATCACTTTTGCGCATTTGTCGAAAGCTTCGCCGGCGGCGTCATCGATGGTTTTGCCCATAATCTCCATGTCATCGATGCCTCTGACGAGAATTATCTGGGAATTGCCCCCCGAAATCAGGAGGCAGAGGAAAGGGAATTCAGGAGTCTCGCCGTCGGCATCCGTCTTGATGAAATGAGAAAGCACATGGGCATGAAGATGGTTCACGTCGATTAGCGGAATATCGAGTCCTATCGCCAATCCTTTGGCGAAGGATGTGCCCACAAGCAACGATCCGAGCAGTCCCGGGCCGCGGGTATAAGCGATGGCCGAGAGATCGGAGGCATTGATGCCGGCCTGATGCAGGGCTTCCGAAACTACAGGCACTATATTCTGCTGGTGGGCTCTCGAGGCGAGTTCCGGCACAACGCCGCCATATGCTTCATGTACTTTCTGACTGGCAATGACATTGCTTTTTAGGATGCCGTCGATTATAACGGCAGCGGAGGTGTCGTCGCAAGATGATTCTATGCCAAGAATAGCTGTGCGCATCAAATAGGTTTACTGATTAAACGGTTCTGCGGATCAAACAGATATGAGATCATGAGCGGGGAATCTTGACGATCGCGCCATGTTCTGACTACAAATTTAGCAACGCATTTTAAATTTTCAAAATGAATATCAACAAATTTCGTTGTAAAAGGGGAGGCGTGCGGCAAATTTGCTTATGTGCCTGCCAAATTGTATATTTGCAGTTTGTAAAATTAGATATATAATTTGAGGACTTTCAGAAAAATCTACAGGGTTCTCCGAAGCATTCTGTTCACTGCCATATTGCTGGTGGTGGCATTCTATATTGGCCTATATGTAGTTCTTTCTATTCCCTCCGTTCAGAATTCGATAAAAGAGAAACTCGAGTCGGAAGCTACTTCATTCTTAGGTGGCAAAGTGAAAGCAGGGTCTCTCGAAATACATCCCTTCAACGAGGTGATTCTCTCGGATGTATCGCTCCTCACGCCCGAGGGGGAAAAGTGTCTGGAAATCGACAGACTCGGAGCCGGAATACATCTCTGGCGCCTGATAATGTCACAAAAGATAGAGATTACGTATGCCGAGGTTATCGGCATGAAAGTGAGTCTTTGGAAAAAGAATCCCGATTCACCGATAAATATCGATTTTCTGATCAGAGCTTTCGCTCCGAAAGAGAAAAACCAACCGCCGAAGAAATTCGATCTCACAATCCATAATGTGCTGATACGCAAGTCGAGTCTCAGTTACGATCTCCGCTGGATACCCGTGCCCGATGATGAAAGGCGTTTTAATCCCGCGCATGTTTACCTTTCCGATCTTAGGGCCGATGTGACACTTCCACGGATAAAAAACGATGATTTTCTTATCGATCTGCGCCGACTCTCGTTCAAGGAGAAGAGTGGTCTGGTGATAGAGCGTCTTGGATTGAAAACAGCTATAACCGCTAGATCGATCGGTATATCCGGATTCTCGCTCCGCCTTCCCGGTTCGGATCTTACAATAAGCGATACTAAAATAGAGTTTCCTGACTTTGCGCATCTCAAGGAATCGTTGCTGAAGGGCAATCATTATGTAGAGGTTAAGGCATCGAAGCTAACTCCGTCCGACTTAAGTTGTTTTGTTCCCGAACTGTCGAAAATAAATTCTGAATTTAGACTTGATGCAGGTTTTTCCGGCAATATCTCAGATTTTAATATAGAGCATCTGTCGGTCAGAGATAAGGCCGATGAAATGACGCTTTTTCTCTCGGCTTCTGTAAACAATGCGGATGACAAGAAGCGTCTTGCCGTTTCGCTCGACCGTCTGAATCTTGAATGCTCCGGAAAGTTTATCCGAATGCTTCCAGAGCTAATCCCCGGAATGAATCAGAAGTTAGTCTCGTCTACGGCTTTATCTTCCGGAATTGAGGTCGAGGCAGCCGGCGATTTCTCAATAGCCGGCAGAACTGCTTCTTTAGGAGCTATGGTAAGCGCCGGAGCGGCTTCGGCCGATGTCAAAGCCGATATAGAATGGCGCGACAGACGCACTTTCGGAGGTTTGGCTATTGTCGAGATTGAGAATATGGCTCTGGGAGAGATTCTCAACCGCCCTGAATTGGGAGATGTTTCACTTCATGCCGAAGGGAACATTTCATTTGGGGGAGGCAACATCGACGGCGATGTGTCGGCCGTGATAAACTCGATTGAATATAACGGCGCTTCTTTTGCCGGCATTTCCGTCAATGTCTTAAAGAACGGAGCGGATGTTTCCGGTTCGATAGTATCGGACGACCCGAATCTCCGGATTGATGCCGAAGCCGAGGCATTCCTGGCAGCTGCCGATTCCCGCTGGAATCTCAATGCCGACATACGTAATTTCCGTCCTTCGCTGTTCGGAATCAGTGGAGGAAGGTTGTCGGATATGGCTGTAAGCGGAAAGGTAATTGCTGATCTTGCGGGAAACAACGCCGATAACCTCATCGGAAAAGTTGCTCTTGAGAATCTATTGGTGGGCGACAGCAAGGAAAAAGAACTTGAGATAAACTCGCTGATCCTTGTGTCGGAAACGGAAGGGAATCATAAGAATTATACGCTTAATAGCGATTTTATGAACGGAAATCTGAGCGGTCTCTTCTCATTCCGCGATCTGTCGGGCTTTGCAAGAGATATAGCGGTCAAAGCGTTTCCGGGCTTTGTAAAAAATGGTAGTAGTGAATATTCAGATGTCGACGCCGTTTTCGATCTGACAATAAGACCGGACGATGCAATTGCCGATTTCTTCCGCCTTCCCGTAAGGCCTTATGCCGACATAAAGATCGACGGTCATGTCGGCGGTGAGGCGCAGGATCTTATCTTCCATATATCGGCACCATATATTCTGCAGGGAACATCTAAAATGATACGGAATACGGATCTATTGCTTGCGGGAGATTTCAATCAGGGAATCAAGGCCGATGTCCATACGGTCTTTCCTGCTAAAAACGACAATGCTGTGCTCGATATCAGCATTGGGGCTGATGAGGATGTGGTCAATACCGATATATCATGGAGTTTTGAGAGAAACAAGACCGCAGTAGGCAAGGCCCTGCTCGAGGCCTTCTTTTCGAAGAACCAGGCTACGGGCGGTCCTGATGTGACCGTGAACGTGAAACCCTCCTCCTTCAGTCTCAACGGCGCCGACTGGAATATCGGCAAATCAAGATTGTCATATTCTTCGAAAGCTGTATCTGTAGATAATCTGAGAATCTGGCACGACGACCAATTTGTGGATATCAATGGTATTGCATCGGCTTCCGAAGATGATGAAATCCGTGTGTCGCTCGCTGATATCGACCTTAGCTATATATTCGAAGCTCTGAATATAAATTATGTCACGTTCGGGGGAATCGCCACAGGCGAGATAGCTGCTTCCGGACTCCTTTCCGGCCTCCCCGTGATGCGCACGAAGCGTCTCGAGGTGAAAGATCTGAGTTAT
>URNY01000137.1 GCA_900549375.1 uncultured Bacteroidales bacterium
ATATACCTAATGAATAAGATAAGAACAATAATCGCGGCTGTTTCGATAGTAGTTGCCGCCTCGGCTTCGGCTCAGACCACAAGCCCCTATTCCATGTATGGATACGGCATCATCGGCGACCGCGCCACTTCCCACCAGCGCGCCATGGGCGGCGTGGGCTATGCGATGAATTCCGGTCGCCAGATCAATGTGATGAACCCCGCATCGTATGCCTCGATCGACTCACTGACCTTCCTCTTCGACCTCGGCGCCGACGTGTCGCTGCTCTGGAGCAAAGAGGGGAGCGCTCGCAAGAATTCCACCGGGGGCGGCGTCGACTATCTCACCATGCAGTTCCCGATATGCAAGTTTATGGGTGGATCTGTCGGTCTGCTTCCCTATAGCAATGTGGGATATTCTTTCGGAAATGAAATACAACACGGAACATCCTCCAATCAGGGTTCCGGAGGCATCAACCAGCTCTATCTCGGCGTCAGCGGCAAGGTGGCCGGCTTCTCGATCGGCGCCAACGTGAGCTATGACTTCGGAACGATTCTCCACGACGTGTTCGCCAACCCCGTGACCGGCGGCCAGACCAAGTTCGAGCAGGTGATGGAGATCCGCGACTGGAACATCACCCTCGGCGCCCAGTATACCTTCAACTGGAACAAATGGAACAAGCTCGTTGTCGGTCTGACCTATTCCCCGAAGAAATCGCTCCACGGCAAGACCTGGGCAACCATGCAGGAGACCTCGCAGGATTCCCAGCCTGATACCGTGGCGTCCGGCAAGCTTAAGAACAAATATTATATGCCCCAGACCTTCGGCGGCGGTATCAGCTATACTTACGAGCGCAACTACCGCGTGATGGTCGAAGCCGACTTCACCTTCCAGCAGTGGAGCAAGGCTCCCTACTCGGCTCTCTACGGGCCGGAGGATATCGCCAACCACCGTCCGGCGGAGATCGTCGCTCCCGGCATGAGGTTCAACGACCGCACAAAATATGCAGTCGGCGCCGAGTTCGTGCCCCGTCTGCGAGGCAACTACGGCGAGAGGATAGCCTACCGCCTCGGAGGCTATTATGCCAACGACTACCTGAACATCAACGGCAACAAGGTGAAGGAATACGGCGTTACGGCCGGTTTCGGCTTCCCGACGCCGGAGGGTAAGACGCAGATCAACCTCGGCCTCGAATGGAAGCGCCGTTACGGCACTCCGCACCAGCTCATCGGCGAGAATTATCTCAACATCACCGTGGGCGTGAACTTCAACGAAGTCTGGTTCTGGAAACGCAAGATCAGATAATTGCGAGATGACGCAGCGCAGACTCCTTTCGCTCATCGCCGACAGGCGGCGGATCCTGCTGCTCGCACTTCCCGCGCTTCTTTTAGCGGGCTGCCGCGAGGAGAAGAAGGTGTACGTGGCGGCGGGTCTCAACCCGGCGCGCATGGCCACTATGTCGACGCGCAACATTTCTACGCTCATCTCGGATTCGGGAGTGATACAGTATAAGATAGTGGCCCCCCTCTGGAAGGTCTACGACGAGGTCGATACACCCTACTGGGAATTCCCGGAAGGTCTCTATCTGCAGAAATACGACCCCTATTTCCACGTGATCGCCACCGTGGCGGCCGATTCCGCACGCTATTTCAAAAACCAACGACTCTGGCGCCTCGACGGGCATGTGGAGATGACGAAAGTGCCCAAAGAGCTTTTCCTCTCCGAGCGTCTTTTCTGGGACCAGCGCAACGGCCGCATCTACAGCGATACATTCATACATATTGAGAACGCCACTCATGTGCTCGAAGGCACCGGCTTCGTCTCGAATGAAAAACTTACCAACTACAGAATTTTGAATCCGGAGGGCATTTTCCCCGTGAACCGCGACAGCCTCTGAGCTGCTGCGGGTCCGGAATTGTTGTAATATAGAATCCGGTATTGAATTTAGAATATGGAACTTGAAACCGGCATTGCCGTAATAATAACCGTGGTGGCCGTGATATTCTCCGGCCTCTTCTCCGGCCTGGAGATAGCTTTTGTGCAATCGAGCAAGGTGCGCATGGAGATCGATGCCGCGCGAGGCGGTCTCGTGGACCGCATCATCAAAGGCTTCTCACGCCATGAGGATATGTTCATCTCGACGCTCCTCGTGGGCAACAACGTGGTTCTCGTAATCTATGGTATCGCGCTCTCAGCCCTTATCAATCCGATTCTCATCAACTGGTTCGATGGCAACGAGGGGCTCGTGCTCATATGCAACACTGTCTTTTCCACAGGCGTGATCCTTCTCTTAGGCGAGTTTCTTCCCAAGACCACCTTCCGTATCAACCCCAATTTCATGCTGCGTCTGCTGGCTTTGCCGACGTTCCTGATCTATCTGGCGCTCTATCCCGTGTCATGGCTCGTGTCGGCCATTTCGAAGGGACTGATGAAGCTTTTCGGGCTCCATTCGGAAGAGGAAGAGGGGCAGAAGCTCACCATGGATGAGCTCGACGACTATATCCAGCGCAGCATCGGCGACCGCCGGGGCGAGGAAACCGTGGAGAATGAGGTGAAGATCTTCCGCAAGGCTATAGATTTCAAAGATACCGATATCTCCGAGTGCATGATTCCGCGCAATGAGATAGTGGCCGTGCCGCTGAAGGATACAACCCGCGAGCAACTCGTGAAGGTCTTTATCGATACGGGGCTTTCCAAAGTGGTGGTCTATCGCGAGGATATCGACGATGTGGCCGGCTATATCCATGTCTCGGAACTATTCAACAACTCCTCCGACTGGCGCCGCAAGCTCAAGCCGGTGATATTCACTCCCGAGACCATGCTCGCCAACAGGATGATGCGGAGAATGATGAGTGAGAAGCGCACATTAGCCATCGTGGTGGATGAGTTCGGCGGTACGGCAGGCCTCGTTTCGCTCGAGGATATCGTGGAGGAGATCTTCGGCGAAATAGAGGATGAACACGACATCCGGAAACTCGTGGCACGCAAACTTCCCGATGGCGGTTATGAATTCTCCGGACGCATAGAAGTCTCGGCGCTCAACGAGGATTTCGGCCTCGACATCAAAGAGAGCGAGGAATACCATACCCTCTCTGGATATATCCTCGAGAGCCTGCAGGAACTCCCCTCGCAAGGCGACACCTTCGAGATCGGCGACCTGCGCTTCACTATCGAAAAGATGGCGACCGCACGTATCGAACTTGTAAGGATAGAGAAGATTGCGGATTGAGTCGGCCGCGGTCAGCTCGATTTTTAAAACGTTTTAAAAATTTTTCAAAAAAATTTCAAAAGATAATACGAAATATTAAAAAAAGTATTACCTTTGGACGTGGTAAGAAATGTTTTCAGGGAACAGAACGTTTCTTCCCGATAACCAAAAATTCCAATTTTAAAGTCGATGAGCAAACACAACACCTTCAAATCCTCTATTATCGGGATGCAGGGCAATCTTCTTTCTTTTGCGCTCAAGTTGACGATGGATAAAGATGAAGCACACGACCTTGTGCAGGATACCACCCTCAAGGCGCTCGACAACGAAGAGAAATTCGTGGAGAGCACAAACCTCAAGGGCTGGATGCTCACAATAATGCGCAACATCTTTATCAACAACTACCGTAAAGTGGTGCGCGACCAGACATTTGTAGACCAGACAGACAATCTTTACCATCTGAATCTTCCGCGCGACAACGCTTTTGAGTGTACGGAAAGCGCATACGACCTGAAAGAGATGCACCGCATTGTCAATTCATTGCCACGCGAATATAAAGTCCCGTTCTCCATGCACGTTTCCGGTTTCAAATACCGCGAGATAGCCGAAAAACTGGGACTTCCGTTAGGAACAGTAAAGAGCCGCATATTCTTCACCCGCCAAAAACTACAACAGGAATTGAAGGATTTTGTTTAATCGGCATCTACATAAAACCACATAAATTCATCCCATGAGGTAAATCCATTCGCCTCATGGGATTTTTTTGTCCCGGAAAAACGATTCAACCGTCCCAATTCCCCCACCGGTCAAAGCGTCTTGACAGCATGTTCATTTCCAACAAAATAAGTAATCAACAAGCTGTTGAAAACTTCTAAGTAAGATTTTAGTTAAAACATTGTGGGGAATTGTGGGGAAATGTGTATTTTTACCGTCACTTATTATAATAAGGTGAAAAATGATACGTTTTTTAGGCAATATCGAAGCTAAGACCGATGCAAAGGGACGCGTATTTATCCCTGCCGGCTTCCGGAAGCAGTTGCAAGCTGCCTCCGAGGAAAGGCTCGTGTTGCGTAAAGATGTATTCCAAGACTGTCTGGTGCTCTATCCGGAAAGTGTCTGGTTCGCCACGCAGAACCAACTTCGGCAGCGGCTGAACAAATGGAATGCGAAACACCAACAAATCTTCCGACAGTTTGTGAGTGATGCTGAAATCATGGTTCCCGACGGGAACGGACGCATCCTGTTGCCCAAACGCTACCTGCAAATGGCAGGCATACAAAGCGACGTACGCTTCATCGGCGTGGACAACACGATTGAAATCTGGGCGAAAGAAAAGGCCGAACAACCTTTCATGAACCCCGAAGAATTCAGCGAAGCCTTGCAAGACATCTTGGGAGAGAGTGGGATGATTAGTGATTAACGTATTAGCGATGAACGATGAAAGAAGAAACGACATATCATATTCCGGTACTGCTGATGCCGAGTGTTGACGGAATGAATATACGCCCCGACGGAACGTATGTGGACATGACCTTCGGCGGAGGAGGCCATTCACGCGAGATACTGTCCCGGCTGGGTGAAGGCGGAAGGCTGCTGGGGTTCGACCAGGACGAAGATGCGGAACAGAACATTGTGAATGACCCGCACTTTACATTTGTACGCAGCAACTTCCGTTATCTGCATAACTTCCTGCGCTATCATGGCATTGAGCAGGTGGATGCCATACTCGCCGATCTTGGCGTGTCGTCGCACCATTTCGACGACAGCGAACGGGGATTTTCTTTCCGTTTCGACGGTATGCTCGATATGCGTATGAACAAACGCGCCGGATGCACCGCCGCCGATATTGTGAACACCTACGAGGAAGAACGCCTTGCCGATATCTTCTATTTGTACGGGGAACTAAAGAACAGCCGCAAGCTGGCATCCGTCATAGTCAAAGCGCGCGCCACCCGGCAGATCAGTACGATCGGAGATTTTCTGGACATCATCAAGCCCCTCTTCGGACGGGAAAGAGAAAAGAAAGAACTCGCAAAAGTATTTCAGGCATTGCGCATTGAAGTCAACCGGGAAATGGAAGCACTGAAAGAGATGCTATATGCCGCTACGGAAGCATTAAAGCCCGGCGGCCGACTGGTGGTAATCACCTACCATTCTTTGGAAGACCGCATGGTGAAAAACATTATGAAGACCGGGAACATAGAAGGTAAAGCCGAAAAAGACTTCTTCGGGAACGTACAGACGCCTTTCCGCTTGGTCAACAACAAGGTTATCGTTCCGGACGAAACGGAAATAGAACGTAACCCACGCTCAAGAAGCGCCAAACTGAGGATTGCGGAGAAGATTGAGAAATAAATGAAAATGAAAAAGTGATAAAGCAATAGGGTGATGAACGAAACAGATTATAAACAGGAAGGACAGAAAGGTGAAAAAGTGAAAAGACGCACCTCGCTAAAGAACATTATCGGCGGCGACATTCTGGCTACGGACTTCTTCCGCCGCCAGACCAGACTGCTTGTTCTCATCATGGTTCTTATTCTGTTCTACATCCACAACCGCTATGCCTGTCAGCAACAAATGATAGAGATAGACAAACTCAAGAAAGAACTGATAGATATTAAGTACGACGCCCTGACACGCAGCTCCGAATTAATGGAACGCAGCCGTCAATCGCGCATCGAGGAATATATCGCAACAAAAGAAAGCGATTTGCAGACTTCGACCAATCCGCCGTATTTAATCAAATGAGAGCAAAGAACAGGGGCAAACAAGATTTAGTAAATTGCAAGCAACGATTTAGTAAATCGTAAGCGACAATTTAGTAAATCATAAACCCCCAAATAGTAAATTGTAATTCGTTAAAACAGTAAATTAAAAAAGCCTTGGCAGTAAACAAGAAAAATATAATGACACGTTACTTCTTCGTAGTCCTTGTCATGGGACTGATAGGAGTGGCTATTATCGTAAAAGGTACCGTCATCATGTTTGCCGAACGGCAGTACTGGCAAGATGTCGCCGACCGCTTTGTGAAGGAGAACGTCACCGTCAAGCCCAACCGGGGCAATATTCTTTCATCCGACGGCAAACTGATGGCAAGTTCCTTACCGGAGTACCGCATTTACATGGACTTCAAAGCAGGCGGTCAGAAGAAAGACACCATGCTTATGAACCACCTGGGTGAAATCTGCGAGGGACTGCACCGGATATTCCCGGATAAGAGCGCCGCCGAATTCAAGAGGCACCTGCTGAAAGGGCGCAAAAAGGGAAGCCGCAACTACCTGATCTATCCCAAACGCATCTCTTACATCCAGTACAAAGAAGCCAAGCGGCTGCCGGTGTTCAACCTGAACAAATACAAGGGCGGCTTCCACGAGCAGACTTACAACCAGCGTAAAAAACCTTTCGGTTCTTTGGCAGCCCGTACATTGGGCGACCTCTACGCCGATACGGCACAAGGGGCAAAGAACGGCATTGAGCTTGCCTTTGACACCCTGCTGAAAGGACGCGACGGCATTACCCACCGCCAGAAGGTGATGAACAAATACCTGAACATAGTGGACATCGCTCCCGTAGACGGTTGCGACATCATCTCCACCATCGACGTGGGCATGCAGGACATTTGTGAAAAGGCATTGATAGACAAACTGAAGGAAATCAACGCCAATGTAGGCGTCGCCGTACTGATGGAGGTGCAGACCGGAGAGGTAAAGGCAATCGTCAATATGATGAAA
>URNY01000138.1 GCA_900549375.1 uncultured Bacteroidales bacterium
AAAACATTCGGCTGGTCCGCAGCTTCGGTATGGATATCCAACGGCAGAGTCCGAAAAATCCGCATCCCACAAGAGCCGGAATAATCGAATGGATGGATTCGGTGATACGCTGGATTCCTGCCAATTCGGAGATACGACTTCCGGGAATCAGGAAACCGGAGGGCGTGCAGATGTCGCGAGGCAAGTCGTTTGTCTATCGACGCATGAAAGAGAATCTTTGACAGAGAAAATAAAGAAAACTAAATTTTATACTATGGAATTCAGAGAAATGACAGTGAAGGATTATCCGGCCTTCCTGCAGTTATACAACGAAAGTTTTCCGGAGAATGAGCGGCGCCTGTATAAAAGCGCGGAGCATGTGGCTGAATTTGTGAAAGAGAAAGGCGGCAAGTTCCATGCCTTTGCCATTGATGACGGCGGGGGCGATTTCCTCGGTTTCCTCTCGTATTGGGTTTTCGAAGGATATATCTATATTGAGCATTTTGCCGTGCAGCCGGAACATCGCGGAAAGAATATCGGCCGCAAGCTTCTCTCTCATCTTTTCAAAACTGTTGGCGAAAACGTGCTCATCGAGGTTGAGAAGCCCGAGACCGAGGAGGCCCGTCGCCGCATACGTTTCTATGAGAGTTGCGGATTCCGCATGCGTGAGGATATCAATTATGTTCAGCCCCCTTACAGCGCCGAGCAAAGCGGAGTAGAGATGATGCTGATGACCCACGGCGATGTGAAGCTTCGCGACACGCGCGACCTGCGGGAGATGCTCACCGAGGTATATGACGTCAATGCCGGAGTCTGATACTCAGATAATCAGACAAAATATAGAATCCGGGACATGTCAGAACGATATGTCCCGGATTTTTTAATTTTATGATGTCGGGAATTTGTCAGAAATCGTAGCCGAGAGTGAAGACCCAGGCTTTGGTGTGGCCGCCGAAGTTGCGCATCATCCCTTCGCCGAGGTCGAGGTTTTTCCAGGCTCGCGTAAGGCCAGCCTGATAGTGGGCGCCGATATAGTAATGACCGAGGATACGGAGGCCGGTGCCGAACTTAAGGCCGAAGTCGACAGGTGCGGGCTTTTGTGTGAATACAGGTTCTACATTGGGGAAGGCCGTGGCTACGAGTGCTTTGTCGGAAAGCTTGGAGCCGAACGTGAAGCCGACATAGGGACCGAAGTCAAGACTCCATCTTATGTCGTCGGTGACATTGAAGCGGACGGAGGCCATCACCGGAATCGTGAATGAATAGGAGCGGAGGTGTCCGGCCTGGGTCACCGTAGTGTTGTCGAAGGGAGTGACGAAGGTGTAATCGCCCGAGCGCGATTGGAAGAAGACTCCGGGCTGGATTGCGAACCAGTCGCGGAAGTTGAGGTCGGCGGTGAAACCGACGTCGAATCCCGTGCCCCAGCTCTGGCGGTTGTAGCCGGGCATGACATCGCCTCCGAGAGTGCGGTTGGAGGTGTTGACGCCGATTCGCACACCGAGGTCGAAAAGGCTTGACGGTTTCTCAGCCGAGAAGAAATCGGCGGCGGAAGCTGCTCCTGACACTGCCGAGAGGAGGAGCGCCGCGGCGATATTGAATGATTTGATGCGTGTCATTATTATTTGCAATAAGTTTACGGCAAAGATACAAAATTTCTGAAATAATTCATTAAATTTGCCGCTTGAACGAGTCAAATAGAGTCTCAATATTCGAAGAAATGACACAATTTAAATACAACAGCCTGATGAGCAATATGAAAGATTACGTCATGATAATCTTTGGTCTGTTGGTTTACGCTCTCGGTTTTTCGGCATTCATTCTCCCTCATCAGATAGTTGTAGGCGGCATGGCCGGTCTCGGCACGCTCGTGTTTTTCGCTACTGGCGGTTTTATACCGGTATCGGTCACGATGTATGCCGTCAATATCATTCTTATACTGTGTAGTTTCCGGATGCTCGGAAAATCCTTTACGCTCCGCACGATTTTCGGGGCGACCGGAGCTTCGCTGAGTATCGGTATTTTCGAGGGCTATTTCACGTCGCATGCACCGTTCATAGCCGACACGGCGATGAGTATAGTGCTTGGAGGCATCATGATGGGTATCGGCATCGGCACGATATTCATCCATAATGGCACGTCGGGCGGGTCGGATATCATCGCGGCGATGGTCACTAAAGTGTCGAATGTCAGCGTGGGCCGAATGATCATGACTGTGGACATGACGATTGTGGCCATGTCGTTCTTCATGCCTTTTGAAGGGACTCTCGACCAGCGCCTGCAGATGGCCGTCCCCAAGATAATCTACGGCTGGGTCACGATCTTTATTTATTCCTATATATGCGACCTGATCATCAATTCCAACCGGCAGGCCACACAGTTCATTATCTTCTCCTCCAAATGGCGCGAGATCGCCGACAAGATCAACAATGACGCTCACCGCGGCGCGACCGTGATGGACGGCACGGGATGGTATACGAAGCAGGAGGTGAAAGTGCTTATGGTATGGTGCCGCAAGATCGAATCGGTTACAATTTTCCGAATCATCAAGGGTGTCGACGAGAATGCGTTTGTATCTCAAGGCAACGTCAACGGTGTCTACGGCAAGGGTTTCGACAAGGTGAAGATAAAGATGAAAAAGCAAAAGGGACCGGATTCCCGAACCATGAATTCATTGAATGAGAATTCAAATCCCACTCAGTTCGTAAGGCGTTCCAACAGCGAGGAATAACCGTCGACGGGAATTACATCGGGGTCGCGGCTCCACCAGGTCATTTGTTTTTTTGCATAGACGCGAGTGTTTTTCTTGATGCGTTCTATGGCGACTTCGCGGGTCATCTGCCCATCGAAATAAGCGAACATTTCTTTCAGCCCCACAGTATTGAGCGAATTCAGATGCCGCAGGGGGAACACGCGTCGCGCCTCCTCCTCAAGTCCGTCGGCCATCATGCGGTCCACTCTCAGATTAATGCGCTCGAAGAGCAATTTAAGGATTCTGAAAGGGCGCTCCACGCGATTTCCGGTGATGAGACCCGAATATGGACGTCCGGCCGTGCGGGAGATTTCCACGGCATGAAACACCCGCTTGATATTACGAAGGTCGGCGCTGGCATGATATTGAGGGTCGAGTTTCGCTAATTCGGCGATAAGCCATTCATTACCTTTTTCTTCAACTTCGCGGGCGAGGCCGCGGCGTATGTCGTCGGGCACAGTCGGAAGCAGGTCGATGCCGTTGCAAAGGGCGTCGACATACATCATCGAACCGCCGCAGACCACGGCCGTGCTCTTGCTTTCGAACAGTTTCCCGGCAATCCGCAGGGCCTCCTGCTCGAAAAGGGAGGCGCTGTAGTAGGCGTCGAGCGGGAGCATGTCGATGAGATGATGGGGAACGGCGGCGCGCTCCTCGGGAGTGGGAAGGGCAGTGACAATGGGGATGCCGGTATAGATCTGGCGGCTGTCGGCCGATATTATATCCGTGCCGAGGCGTCGTGCCACTTCAACGGCAAGGGCCGACTTGCCCGAGGCAGTCGGCCCAGTTATGACTATGAGAGTCGGTTTATTCTCCATTGTTTGCCGCCTACTTCATTTTTTTCTGATTATTTTGCGGCTAAGATGCGGCAGATGTTCACTACCACGTCGCGTGCTTTCTCCATCGACTGAATGGGCACGAATTCATAGCGGCCGTGGAAGTTCTCGCCTCCGGCGAAGATGTTGGGGCAGGGGAGACCTTTGAAGGAGAGCTGGGCACCGTCTGTGCCGCCGCGGATGGGCTGCACGCGCGGTTCGATGCCTGCATCGCGCATGGCCTGCTTGGCAATCTCGATGATATGCATCACGGGCTCGATTTTCTCCCGCATGTTGTAATACTGGTCTTTGATGTCGACCGTGCAACATCCTGGATATTCCATGTTGGTTTTGCGCACAAGGTGCTCGATCTCGCGTTTGCGGCTTTCGAAGCGTGCGCGGTCATGGTCGCGGATAATGTAGGTGAGCACGGTTTTCTCCACGTTTCCTTCTATGCCCACAAGATGATAGAATCCTTCGTAGCCTTCGGTGTGTTCCGGGGTTTCCCAGCGGGGGAGCATGGCTATGAAGTTATTGGCCACTCGGATGGAATTTATCATTTTATGCTTTGCATATCCGGGATGCACGTTGCGCCCTTTGATTGTGACTTTTGCGGAGGCGGCGTTGAAGTTCTCGAATTCGAGCTCGCCGACGGCTCCGCCGTCCATGGTGTAGGCGAATTCGCAACCGAAGCGTTCCACATCGAATTTGTGGGCTCCGAGGCCGATCTCCTCATCGGGATTAAAGCCGATGCGTATTTTGCCATGCTCCACTTCGGGATGGGCCTGCAGCCATGCGATGGCGTCGATGATCTCGGCGATGCCTGCTTTGTCGTCGGCTCCGAGAAGAGTGTTGCCGTCGGTCACGATAAGATCCTGCCCGATATAATTAAGAAGTTCGGGGAACTCATCGGGGGAGAGGACGATCTCCTTTTGGGCGTTGAGCGTAATGTCTTTGCCGTCGTAGGATTTGACGACGCGTGGGTTGACATGATGGCCCGACATGTCGGGGGATGTGTCCATATGGGCGATGAAGCCGATAACAGGCACCCGGCGCGAGGTGTTGGCCGGAAGGGAAGCGAAAAGATACCCGTTGTCATCGAGTGTTATTTCTTCGAGTCCCATTTTTTCGAGTTCTCCGCGAAGGTATTTTGCGAATTCCATCTGCCCCGGGGTCGAGGGGGTCATATTTGTGAGTTCGTCGCTCTGTGTATCGAACTTCACGAAGTCGAGGAAACGATCAGTGAGTGTCATAAGTTATTAAATTCAAAGGTTGTTTTTGAATCTTAGACAGAATCTATGCAAATTTACGAAATATCTGCCAACCACAAAGCAAGTGAAGCGAAAAAATGTTTATCTTTGTATTTATGAAACTGAAAAGGCCGCAGATACGTCTTATTATAGCCCTCGGAGTAGGGCTCTATGTGATGGGTTCAGGCATTTATGCCGCAATCCGCGAGAGCCGGGAGTCCACCGCTCCTGCAGATGAAAAGAGAATCGGGGCTCGGCATCCTGCGTCTTCTCCGTCCGGTATGTCGTACGGCCTCGATGTCGTAGCTTTGCCAAAGGGGACGACTTCGGAAGTGAAGGATTATGAAGGATTCAGGGTGTCGTTCAATAAAGATAACCGCACGCCCAACTGGGTGGCATGGGAACTTTTGGGCTCTGAAACCACTGGCGAGGTTGCGCGACATAACAAGTTTCTGCAGGATCCTGAAGTGGAAGGATGTCCCGAAACCGTCGACTACCGTAAATCGGGTTACGCAGACCAGAAATGGAGCGAGAAGGCGATGGCCGACTGTTTCTTTATGACGAACATCTGCCCGCAGGACCATTCGTTGAATTCCGGGGCGTGGAATACTCTCGAGAACAAAGAGCGGGCATGGGCCAGACGCGACAGCGCCCTGCTGATAGTGGCCGGCCCGCTTTATTCGGAAAACGATAAATCTGTTATCGGGCGGGGAGTAAGGGTGCCGGGCGCGTTCTTCAAGGTGTTTGCGGCTCCATATCTTGCGGAGCCCCGCGGCATTGCCTTTGTATATCCCAACATGTCGTCACCCGGCAATATGCAGAATTATGTGATGACAATCCGGGATCTCGAGAAAATTACAGGCTACGATTTCTTTCCGGCGCTTCCCGATGCCCTGGAAGATAAAATCGAAACGACAGCTTCTTTTACTGAATGGAACAGACGATGATCAACGATGATACGATAGTGGCGGTCTCCACCGCGCCCGGAACGGGCGGAATTGCCGTGATTAGGCTTTCGGGACATGATGCTTTCGAAATACTCTCCAAATGCTGGCGTGGAAAAGATCCGCGCGAGATGGTGACGCATACTGCACATCTTGGCGAAATTATCGATCCGGAGGGGGAGACGCTCGACCAGTCGGTGGTGACGGTTTTCAAGGCTCCGCGCTCGTTCACGGGCGAGGATGTGGCGGAGATATCCTGCCACGGCTCGCGGTGGATACAGCGTGAGATCGTTAACCGCCTCATAGAATGCGGTGCCCGACCAGCAGAATCCGGAGAGTTCACCCGCCGAGCCTTCATGAACGGCAAGATGGACCTTGCGCAGGCTGAGGGGGTAGCCGACCTTATCGCGTCGAACTCCCGCAGCGCCCATGCCCTCGCCATAAAACAGACCGACGGACGATTCACCGGATATCTCGAGACACTACGCGGTCAGCTTGTGGATTTCGCTTCGCTGCTTGAACTCGAGCTCGACTTCTCGGAAGAGGAGGTTGAGTTTGCCGACCGGAAACAGTTGCGCGAGCTTGCCGACCGCACTCTCCGGCTGATGGAACGTCTGGCGAACTCCTACCGCACGGGTAAAGCTTTGAAAGAGGGTGTCCCCGTAGTGATAGCCGGAGCTCCGAATTCCGGTAAATCGACGTTGCTCAACGCCCTTCTCGATGAAGATAAAGCGATAGTGAGCGACATACCCGGCACAACACGCGATATCATTGAGGATACCTGCGAAATTGACGGAATCTTGTTCCGTTTTGTCGACACGGCCGGTCTGCGCGATACCGCCGACCGCATCGAACGCATAGGGATAGACCGCGCCGAAGCGCGTCTGGAGAGGGCGCACATAGTGCTTTGGCTTGTAGATGCTTCAGATAATGGATCGTTCGAATCATCGTTTGACGATATTCGGAAGAGAATCGCCATATTGCCTGAGGCATCACATCTGATACTTCTAAACAAGACGGATCTGCCAATGGAAATATCCGACGAAGATTTGCGGCAGCCGGCTGAGAAGGGAGGGGCAGATCCGACGGATAGAATCG
>URNY01000139.1 GCA_900549375.1 uncultured Bacteroidales bacterium
TAACCGGTACGCGAACACAAGTAGCGCTCACCTCGATATCCGAGTGCATGATCTTGCGCGTCTCGTGGAACATCTTCATCTCCTCCTTGGTATAGTCGTTTTCGGTGAAGACGTCGACATGCGGAATCACGTTGTAGGCGAGCTGGAACCGGAATTTATTGATTGTCGGTTCCTCTCCGCGGCTGAGTTGACCGGTCTGGGTGATCAGTTCCTCCATGGCGGAGGCTCCGGCGCCGCTCGCCGCCTGATAGGTAGCCACGCGCACGCGGAGGATATGGCTCAGTTCCTCGATGGGTTTGAGCGCCACAACCATCTGGATGGTTGTGCAGTTCGGATTGCCGATGATAAGGCGGGGACGCTCGAGGGCATCGGCGCCGTTGACTTCCGGCACGACAAGGGGCACATCCGAGTCCATGCGGAACGCCGAGCTGTTGTCGATCATCAGAGTGCCGTGACGGGTGATCGTTTCGGCATATTCCTTAGAGGTGGAGGCGCCGGCCGATGTAAAGGCTATGTCGACGCCGCTGAAATCGGAGTCGTGCGTAAGCTCTTCGATCACATACTCTTTGCCTCGGAACGTGCGGGTGGTTCCCGCACTGCGTTTCGACCCGAAAAGGTGCAGATTGTCCACCGGGAAGTTCTGCTCCTCAAGCACGCGCAGGAACTCCGTTCCCACGGCCCCGCTGGCTCCTACTATCGCAATATTCATGAGCGGAGGGATTACTGCATGCCGGAAGTTGCGACTTCGCGGTTGATTTTCTTAACAAGTCCCTGAAGCACAGCGCCCGGACCGAGTTCAACAAACTCATTGGCGCCGTCGGCGATCATTGCCTCGACATCGTAGGTCCAGCGCACGGGAGCTGTGAGCTGCTTGATCAGGTTCTGTTTGATCTCCTCGGGATCTGTGTGAGGCTTGCCGTCGACGTTCTGATATACGGGGCAAACGGGCGTTTCGAACTTAGCCTCGGCGATAGCCTCGGCAAGCTCCTCCTGTGCGGGTTGCATGAGCGGGCTGTGGAAAGCACCTCCCACTTTCAGCTTGAGGGCGCGTTTCGCACCGGCGGCGAGCATCTTCTCGCAGGCTGCGTCGATGCCCTCCATAGTGCCGGAGATCACCACCTGTCCGGGGCAGTTGTAGTTGGCGGGAGCCACAACATCGTCAACTTCGGCGCAGAGTTCCTCTACCTTGCTGTCGGGAAGAGCGAGCACTGCGGCCATTGTGGAGGGACGGAGCTCACAAGCCTTCTGCATGGCGTGCGCACGTTTGGACACGAGTTTGAGGCCCTCCTCGAAGCTAAGGGCGCCGGCGGCTACAAGAGCCGAGAACTCGCCGAGGCTATGGCCGGCAACCATATCGGGCTTGAACTCATCGCCGAGGGATTTGGCGAGAAGCACGCTATGAAGGAAGATGGCGGGCTGCGTCACCTTCGTCTGTTTCAGGTCTTCCTCGGTGCCGTTGAACATCAGATCGGTGATGCGGAAACCGAGAATATCGTTTGCTTTCTCAAAAAGTTCTTTTGCTTCAGGGTTGTTATCATAAAGATCTTTTCCCATTCCGACAAACTGGGCGCCTTGGCCCGGAAATACATAAGCTTTCATATCGTTACTGTCGTTGTTATTTCCTATTTTATTCTTTCTAATGGACTGCAAAATTAATCAATTATTCCCAATTACGGAAATAATTCCGTAATTAACCCCCATAAACCTCGATAAAGAGTGGCGTAGAGAAAAGAGGAAATGTTGTGTATGTGTCCGCTTTTACATGAATTGTCCGCTTTCGGACATATAGTCTTTGGTGTAAAGCATTGAACAACAGATTGATGCCAAATTGGCACGCACATTGTTGTTGTGTCGGGCAGAAACACAATTTTAATGATGCGAACCGACAAGAATATTAACATCGATAACGGAATGTCGAAAACAGAATCCAATCCCGGTCTCTCCGGCAATGGGATGGACAGGGAGATATCGGCTGATTGGACTAAGAAAAGAAGAATGCGCCGATTGCTTAGAATCGTGCTGCCGATAGCGGCCGTAGTCGTATTGGGAGTGGGCGTTCTCCTTTTTACGGAGAAGAGCGTGAAGGAGAGCGACCTGCGGCTATGCGTGGCCGACAGGGGGCCTGTTGCCACAACTGTGGAGGCCACCGGAAGTGTGGTGCCCGCTTTCGAGCAGACAGTGGTGTCGCCTGTGGCTACGAAAATCATGGAGGTATATCATCAGGAGGGAGACAGCGTATCGGCAGGGGAGGCTCTGCTGCGGCTCGACCTCCAGAGCGCCGAGACGGAGATGCGCAATCAGGCCGACGAATTGAGCATGAGAAAGAATTCCACGCGCCAGACCCAACTCGATAGCCGCACATTCCTCACTAACCTCGAGATGAAGATAAAAGCCAAAGAGATGGCCGTGTCGGAGCTTCGCGCCGAGGTTGCCAACGAACGGCGTCTCGACAGCTTAGGCAGCGGCACGGGCGACCGCGTTCGGCAGGCCGAACTGGCTTACAAGACAGGGCGGCTGGAACTCGAGCAGATGCGGAAAGAGCTGGCAAACGAACGGCAGTCGCATTCGGCGGCCTATATGACAAGAAAGCTTGAGGAAAACATAGCCTCCAAAAACCTCGGGGCACTGAGACGCACGCTTGAGGACGCGCAGGTGAAGGCCCCGCGGACGGCTACCCTGACATATATCAATTCCTCCATCGGGGCGAGCATCGCGCCGGGCGACCGCCTCGCCGTGCTCTCCGACCTGAGCAGTTTCAAGATTTCGGCGCAGGTTCCGGAAGGTTCCGCATCGAAGGTCTCTCCGGGTGCACAAGTGGAGGTAAGGGCCGCCGGCATGAAGCTATCGGGAACGGTGACGCGGGTCGTCCCCCAATCGGCAAACGGTCTGGTGTCGTTCACTGTGAAACTCGACAATCCCGAAGCCGCCGGACTTCGTCCGGGCCTGCGCACCATGGTGAGTGTGGTCTACGATGTGCTGCCCGACGTGACGCGGATCAAGAACGGGTCGTATTATAAAGGTCCCGGAACGTATGAGATGTTCATCGATACCGGTGACGGCCATCTTGAGAAACGGCGCCTGCAGCTCGGCGAGAGCAACTATGACTTTGTCGAGGTGCGTTCGGGTCTGAAACCGGGAGAGCGTGTGGCCATCGGCGACATGGAGGACTATGGCAAGAACCGGCGTCTTAAAATAAAACGGTGAGAAATAAAGAGATAACAAATATAATGACAAACAATATTACAACAGAAAATATGGCATTGATAGAACTTAAGGGTGTGGAGAAAATCTATCGCACCAAGGAGATCGAGACAGTAGCACTCGAAAATGTGAATCTTTCGATAGAGAAAGGTGAATTCATAAGCATCATGGGACCTTCGGGCTGCGGCAAATCGACTCTCCTCAATATAATAGGATTGCTTGACAAACCCACGAAAGGGGAGGTGATGCTTATGGGCACGGATGTGACTAACGCCGGCGACCAACTGCTTTCATCGTTGCGCAACCATAACATCGGATTCGTTTTCCAGAGCTTTCATCTTATCCCGTCGCTGAATGTAGCGGATAACGTGGCCCTTCCGCTTGTCTACCGCAACGGTATCTCGCAGTCGGAGCGGAGGGAGAGAGTGAAATCGGTGCTCGAGAGGCTCGGTCTGAGCCACCGTATGCGCCATTTGCCGGGCCAGCTCTCCGGAGGCCAGTGCCAGCGCGTGGCAATAGCCCGTGCGATTGTAGGCGATCCGGGGATAATACTTGCCGACGAGCCGACCGGAAATCTCGACTCCCGCATGGGAGCCGAAGTGATGGAACTTCTGCATAAGCTTAACAAGAATGACGGACGCACGATAGTGATGGTGACCCACAACGAAGCGCAGGCACGCGACACCGACCGCATCATCCGTTTCTTCGACGGCCGTCAGGTTGAATGATTTCCGATATTTATAATAGTCATTTGTATTAATATGAATTATTTAAAACAGATATACAGCGACATGCGCGAGCAACCGCTCGCCACATGGCTTTCGGTAGGAGCAACGGCGCTTTCGCTCTTTATGGTTATGGCCGTTTTCACGCTCGGAGAAATCGGCAATGTTCCCATTCCTCCCGAATCATGTCGCAAATCGCTAATGATAGGCGAGAACATACATATACAGTTTAACTCTCCCGACAATCAGAGCGGCGGCTCATCGGGCCTTTCAGGCACTTTCGCCCGGAGGCTTTACGGTGGTCTGGAGGGAGTGGATAGAATGTCGGTTTTCACCAAGTCGACCTCTCGTGAGGATGTCAGCATAGCCGGCGGACTCCCCGAGTCGATGGAGAATCGCCAGACCGACAGCGAATACTGGAACATCTTCGATTTCGAGTTTATAAAGGGACGTCCTTATTCAAAAGAGGAGGTAGAGGCAAATGTGCCGGTTGCTGTCATTACCGAAAGTTCTGCCAGAAAACTCTTCAAAACGGATGATGCTGTCGGGAAAGATATTTATCTCAGGCAACGTCCTTATCGCGTCACGGGAGTGGTGAAGGATGTCCATCCGCTGATGCGATACACATATTCCGACATATACACGCGTGTGGGGCGCGACAAAGAGTCGGGAACGTGGATAAGCGACATGGAGAAATATACGGGCGACCGCTCAGTGGCTTTGCTTCTTGCTCCCGGCGCAAGCTATGAGAGCGTACGCCGTCAGGTGGAGAACCGTTATGCGGCGCTCAACGCCGGAATCGGGAAGCGCGAGAGTATGGAGTTCTTCTATCACGGACAGCCCTACGATGTAGCCACCGATGCCGTGGAACATGGTTCGAACACCACGCCCGATGTTACTATCGGTCGGCGTATTCGCTGGATTGCGTACACAGTGCTGTTGCTTTTGCCCGCAATAAATCTTAACGGCATGACGCGCAGCAGGATGCGCCGGCGCGTCCGCGAGATCGGCGTGCGTCGCGCTTTCGGGTGCACCCGCCTCGGAGTGGTCCGCCAGATGCTTTGTGAAAATCTGATTGTGACTCTGATCGGCGGTCTGGCCGGTTTTATTCTGAGTGCCATTTTTGTGGTCTGCTTCTCGAATCTGTTTTTCGACATGACGTCATCATGGTCGCCTTCAGCCGAGATGATAGCCGCAACGCCCACATTCTCCATGCTTTTCACCTGGCAGGGATTCGGGTTCGCGCTCCTTTTCTGTCTCGTGCTCAACATCGTGAGCGCAGGATTCCCTGTGTGGAAAGCGGCTTCCGTCAATCCGGCAGAGGCGATATCGGACAACGACAATTATCAAAAATAAAAGATAATGAAAAGAGATTTATTGACACAAATGAAGAATGAGTGGAGAGAGAATTTCTGGCTTGTTCTTGAATTATTCATAGTGTTCCTGGCAATATGGCTTATTGCGATGTTCCTCGTGCTTGCTTTTCAGGTGCGCCACATACGCAGAGGATTCGAAAGCGAAGACGTTCTGTATATGAATGTGACGACGGTTAACGAAAAAAGTCCGTCGTACATTGATTTCGGGGAGAACGCTCCTTATGAAAATGCGGTTGATCTGAAAGTTCTTATCAACGAGTTGCGTCATAGCCCCTATGTGGATTATGCGGCATTCTCGGCAAACGGCATCCCCTATAATTTCAGTTACTGGGGATATTCGTTCAAGGTGGTCGGCGATTCCATGACATATAACTGCAACACGCGTTTTGTAAGTCCCGACATGGCTATGGTCCTCAGATATGAAAGCCTCGACGGCAAATCGTGTGAGGAATTGCGCGACATTCTTGCCAAGGGGGAGATACTTCTGAGTCCTTCGTTAGACTATCCCTACAAAGGATATCCCGAAAGCGACACGAAGGCAGGCGATCTTTCTGAACTCTTCGGCCGACGTCTGACAATGGGGAATGACTCGACTACCGAATATGTCTCGCATGCCGCAATCCATGGCATAAAAAGGGGAGATTTCGAGAGCAGTCTCTGGTCGGGCACGGCGATATTGCCTATCGATGAGGACAATATGGTGAAGAACGGAAATCTCAATATATGGAATATAGCGGTGCGTCTGCGCCCCGGAACCGAGCAGGCATTCCGAGAGCAGTTCCGCAACACCCCCTCGATGCGCGGCCGCCGCAACGTATATCTATCGCAGCCATTCTCTCTGAAGAAGGCGGGAGAGGGCGTGAACCGCGAATCGATGATAGGTGTCAGAGTCTGGGTGGCCGGAGCTATGTTTCTCCTTGCCGTTGTCTTCCTCGGCGTGCTCGGCACATTCTGGTATCGTATCCGCCGGCGGGAGAAGGAGATTGCCATCCGCATGGTCAATGGCGCCTCGGCAGGCGATATATTCCGCAGATTCCTTTCAGAAAGCATGATATTGGTCGGTATCTCTGTTTTGTCGGCAATAGTTGCGGTAATAGCAATCGTGCTCATTGTGGGGAAAGAAGAGATAGTCGAAATGCTTTCAGAAATGATGCAGAGTGTATCGCTGACGCATGTGATTGTGTCGTGGGCGGCAGCCGTCGTTTGCCTTGTCGCTGTAGTAGTGGCGGCCATTATTATTCCGGCGCGTCAGGCTATGAAGGTGGAGCCGGCAATCGCCCTCAAAGATGAATAATTCCAACCGGCTAAGTTTTAGACTCTGTTCCTTAAAATTTCGGAGTCGTAGGGGTCGCAGGCTTGGTGTGGATTTTGGCACTTGCTGAAAGGAGCATACCGAGGTATGTGACTGAAAGCAAGGGACAAAATACGCCCAAGGATGCGAGACAACAGGTAAT
>URNY01000140.1 GCA_900549375.1 uncultured Bacteroidales bacterium
AGATATTCTATGTAATCGGTGCGCAGCTGGTCAACGACAATTCCCACCACGAGGCGCGGACGTTCCGCCACCACGTCGTGAGCTGCCTGAAGAGGCACGTTTGCCGTGGCGAGACCCACCAACACCGATGTCACTATTCTTTTCATTTCTATTATTTAAGATGGCGTAAGCCGCCGCGAGCGCAACATTGGCACCCATGAGCGGAAAAAACGCCGGATTGGCGCTCTGCGCCTGGAAGGGCCACACTATCAGCATACACCCCACAGCCACAATGTTATACCAGGCTATGGCAAGCGCGCCGAGGCGCAACCGCCGGCTCAGCACGCACACCGCTCCGAAGAGCTGAAGCGGATTGAGCCATATAAGCAGGGCGTTGGGCGAAACGGCCTCGTGTTCCGAAAAAAACACGAGGAAGAACACCACGCATCCTGCAATACCGCAAATACCGAACCAAATTGCATAGAGCCATCGCCACACCCTTCGGCGCCGTGCCTCCAGGAGACAGACAACGAGCGAAAGAATAAATATCAGCGATGCCGCTGCCAGTGGCGTCAGATACCACGGCGTGGGTGCGTCTACGGCATGGCCGCTGTCGGGAGCGAGCGTGCGCTCGGCTTTCACAAGCGGTCGGCCGTCGTCGAAACGAGCGTCTGCAAACCGCTCTTTCATATCCACGGGCACGAACATCTCTTCGCGGCCGCGCAACGGATAATCGATGCCGGAACCCAAGGCGATGTCGATGCCGAACTGATACCACGGATAATTGCGGTGGAACGCCCGCATCTCATTGCGGAACGTGCCGTATTTCACCGAGTCCGGGAATATTATCCTGCGATCCGAGGCCTGCGACAGACGCTCGACGATGCGCGTGGCGCAGTTGTCTTTCACATAGTTGTAGCGGTAGACGCAATTCTCGGGCATCGATTCTTCGCGCAAAAGCGCGAGAAGACGTGAGACCTCGGCGGGACTGAGATTGAGCTCCTGCTCGGTCACTTCCCTTCCGGCCTGCTGATATTCGGGCAGAAACCATGCGAAAGGATAGCCGCCGAGCTTATAGTCGGTCTCCCCTTTCACGAAGCGGTAGACAAAATGGGGGGCCGAGAAATCGAAAAGGCCGTAATTCCATACGGAATCCATACCTTCGCCTCTGATTCTCAGCGCCGAATGACCGCAAAGCTCATACACGTCGCGCCCGGGGGCACACGTGATCAGACTCACGGTCAGTTCCCTGCCGTCAGAAACGGAATCTTTCCCGGACTCCAGGCCGAAGGCCTGCAATCCGAGAAAGAAAAATATCATAACCGCTATGATTCTACTCATTTAAGCTCTGAATCTGTTCATATTAGAAACTGCAGCTTTTGGGATAGCGGGGGAAGGGAATCACATCGCGGATGTTCTGCATGCCGGTCACGAAGAGCACAAGGCGCTCGAAACCGAGACCGAAGCCGGAATGAGGCACGGTGCCGAAACGGCGCGTGTCCATATACCATGGGATATCGGCCATACCGAGCTCTTCCATGCGGGCGCGGAGCACGTCGTAGTTCTCCTCACGCTGCGACCCGCCGATGATCTCGCCGATCTGCGGGAAGAGCACATCCATGCCGCGCACGGTCTTGCCGTCGTCGTTGAGCTTCATATAGAAGGCCTTTATCTCCTTGGGATAATCCGTGAGCATCACGGGGCGCTTGAAGTGCTTTTCCACCAGATAGCGCTCATGCTCTGAGGCGAGGTCGACTCCCCAGTAGACGGGGAACTCGAATTTCTCACCGCTCTGCTCCAGAATGCGGATACCTTCGGTATAGGGGAGACGCACGAAGTCGTTATCGACAACGAATTTCAGACGGTCGATCAGCTCTTTGTCGAAATGGTCGTTGAGGAACTGAATGTCATCGGCGCAATGCTCCAGGGCATAGTTGATGCAATATTTGATGAATTCCTCTGCGAGGTCCATGTTGTCGTTGACATCATAGAAAGCCATTTCCGGCTCTATCATCCAGAACTCCGACAGATGGCGCGGAGTGTTGGAATTCTCGGCGCGGAACGTGGGGCCGAACGTGTAGATGCATCCGAGAGCGGTTGCTCCGAGCTCCCCTTCGAGCTGACCGGAAACAGTGAGGCTCGCGGCGCTTCCGAAGAAGTCGCGGCTATAGTCCACGGCACCCTCTTCCGTGCGGGGAAGATCGTCGAGCGGAAGGGTCGTCACCTGAAACATGGCTCCGGCGCCTTCGCAGTCGGATTCGGTGATCAGCGGCGTGTGGAAATAATAGAATCCTTTGTCGTTGAAAAACTTGTGGATGGCGAATGCCAGCGCATGACGAATACGGAGCACGGCTCCGAATGTGTTCGTGCGCGGACGCAGATGAGCGATGTCGCGCAGGAATTCGAGCGAATGTCCCTTCTTCTGGAGGGGATACTCGGCGGGATCGGCAGTGCCGTATACCTCTAATTCGCGGGCCTGAACCTCTACGCTCTGCCCTTTCCCCTGACTCTCTACCAATAGGCCCTGAACATGTATGCTCGAGCCTGTGGTGACGGGTTTGAGCTGCTGCTCGTCGAACTGAAAGAGGTCGAACACTATCTGAAGATTATTGATGGTCGAACCGTCGTTGAGTGCCACGAACTGCACGTTCTTGTTGCCGCGGCGCGTCCGCACCCAGCCCTTGACGTCAACCTCCTTGCCGGCATATTCCTGAGGCGCGGCGAGGATTTCCTTAACCGTTTTCCTTCTTATATCTTTCATTCGAATGCTCCCATCCTTAAATAGTTCACTTCTTCCTGGGTCAGATAACGCCAGCGGCCGCGGGGCAGGTTCTTCTTGGTGAGGCCTGCGAAATATACGCGGTCGAGTTTGGTGACCCTGTAACCGAGACTCTCGAAAATACGGCGCACGATGCGGTTGCGGCCGCTGTGGATCTCGATGCCGGCCTGGTTGCGGTCGGTATCCGAGACATAGCTTATGGCATCGGCATGGATTTCGCCGTCCTCAAGCTCTATGCCGTCGGCTATGCGCTGCATATCCTCTTCGGTGATATCCTTGTCGGTCCAGACGTGGTAGATCTTCTTCTTCACGAATTTGGGATGCGTGAGCTTCGAGGCCAGATCGCCGTCGTTGGTGAGAAGAAGCACACCGGTGGTGTTGCGGTCCAGACGGCCGACGGGATAGATACGCTCGCGGCACGCGTTCTTCACGAGGTCGAGCACCGTTGTGCGGCCGTTCGGGTCATCGCTTGTAGTTACGCAATCTTTCGGTTTGTTGAGGAGCACATAGCATTTGCGCTCGGGGGTCACCACCTTCTCGTCGAATTCCACGACATCATTGCGCGAGATCTTTGTGCCGAGTTCGGTGACGACCTCTCCGTTCACCTTCACTTTGCCGGCTGTGATGAATTCGTCGGCTTCGCGGCGCGAGCAAATTCCGGAGTTGGCCATAAACTTGTTGAGACGAACCTGCTCGTTGGGATCTATGTCCTCGAGAACATAGTCTATCTGTTTGGGACGCGGCATGAAGCGCATACCCTGATTGTTGCGGTTGTTCTGCTGACGGTAGCCCCCCTGACGGTTCTGCTGATAGCCGCCCTGACGGTTCTGCTGGCGATTGTATCCTCCCTGCGCGGGACGCTGCTGATAACCGCCCGGACGCTGCTGGTAGCCTCCCTGACGATTCTGCTGATAACCGCCCGGACGCTGCTGATAGCCGCCCTGACGGTTCTGCTGATAACCGTTCTGATGTTGGCGGGGCTGATAGCCGTTCTGATGCTGACGCGGCTGATAGCCGCCTTCGCCCTGGTTCTGACGGGGCTGGTAGCCTTCACCCTGGTTCTGGCGAGGCTGGTAACCGCCCTGACGCTGCTGATAGCCCCCCTGACCGTAGCTCGGACGCTGCTGATAGCCGCCCTGTCGGTTATAGCCACCCTGACGCTGTTGATAGCCGCCCTGACGGTTGTAACCCTGCTGGCGGGGCTGCCCATAGCCATAATTATTGCGGGGCTGATATGGACGCTGCTGTTCTCATCCCCCTGGCCGCGGTTTTCCAAAGGATAATTCACTTTTTCATAACGGGCATCGTTCCCTCCGTTTTCCGATGAAGCCGCACCGAGACCCGGAGCTCCTATTCTCGGTCTTTTAGATTTCTTTTCTTCTTCCATGAGATTAATAATTTAGCGCGGGGCATCTCTGCCTTGCAAAAGGGCGCGTTATTGACAATCGTTTTTCAGTTATTGGTATATATTTATTTATGATTATATGATTTATATGTCTTATACGATTTATTCGACCTATAAGATTTATAAGACTTATAAGTTTTATAAGAGCTTTCTTAGCTATCAATGCCATCGGGGCCGGAGATTTCGCCCCGGCATGCACATACCCGCGCAAATGTAATCATTTTTCTTCAATCCGCAAAATTTTTGCAAAAATCCATAAAAACGCCAAGGTCTCTATAGTCCTTAGTGTCCTTAGTGTCAGGGTCCGCTCAATTTTTCTTGCCTATTATGCATTTTATAAAATATTTTTATTAATTTTGCCAAAACCTGTTTTGGATTTGGGGCGGAATAGCCATTGCCGGCTATCATCAGCTATTAATCCCATATTACTTATCGAATCAGAATTACAATTACAACATAACGCTTATGAAATTAACTACCCGATTTCTGCTTGCCGCGTTTGCAGTGGCAGCAGCCACGCCATCTTTCGGCGCCTCCGGACCTGCGAACGCGAGTTTCGACCCCATGAAGTTTGTGCCGCGTGAGGCTTCGAATCAGACGTCTCTCTTCGAATCGCGCCGCGCACGTCAGATCAACGAGCTTAACAAGCGCCTCGAGAACACATTCTCGACCACCGCCGACCTGCGCCTCGACGGAGCCGCCGAGTATCCCACACCTATCACCGCCGGCCCCGCGTCGATGACCGGCGATATCGACGGCCCCGACGGCCAGCTCTGGTATTACACCGCCGACTATGTCATCAAATCGGTGCCCGTGAACCCCTACTTCACCGACAAGATCATGCTCGAATATAAATTCGATATCTACGACGCCGACCGCAAATTCATGGGATCCGTCCACGACAAAGTGCGCTATACCTCCGACGAGGTGTGTATCCCCATGCCCGCAGGCCTGCAGATCGTGCCGATCGTAACCCGCAATTTCTTCAACAACGACGAGAAATATGAGATCATGATCAGCCTCGCCGTGAACACCACAACCCCGGGCACGAACCACTACCGCACCGTGGTTTATTCGCTCAACGGGGAGAAGGAGTCGCTCCCTGTGGAGGATACGACCACAGGACAGGACGTCACCAAGGAATTCGACAAACCGGTGTTCGTGTTCAATTCCACCATTGCCGACGTGCTCGATGCTTCAACCCCCGGCAAGGAAACACTCTATATCACATGCATCGAAGAAGAGCGCGACCCCAATTATAATTACGAGGACTTTGGAAACCTCTCAGGCGAGGATTTCTGGAACGCCATAAGCAACCAGTTCGCCAACTTCATTGTATACGACAAAGTTGAAAACGGAAGCATGCATGAGGTTTACCGGCAGAAGATCAGAACCTACAGCACCCAAGGCGACCAGCAGGACACCCCCCTGCTTATCTCTTTCGGCAAAAACGGCAGCTTTTATTATCTCTTCCCTTATTATAAGGAGACATTCTATAATCCTTACTATTCCAACGAGGACGACCTGACACAGCGCGAAAACAACACTTTCGTAGTCGACCTTGTCAAGATCAGCAACGGCGTGTCCTCACTCGTGAAACGCACGGAGATTCCGATGGAGAAGAGCACCGACCCCAACGCATACTTCACATACTACAGCATCGGAGACCTGCGCTACCGCGACGATATTCTCATGAAGGAGCAGGAGAATGCTCCCAACTATATCGTCACCACGATGGATCTCGACAAATCGCTCTCTACCCTCGGCAAAAGCTTCACCATCTTTGACGCCGAAGGAAAGAAAGTGACAAAACTCTTTGAAGGCGCCGATTCTTCAATCGCCCTCTCCGACATCGAGGGCTTCAACCCGATGCAGATGTTCGTTTCCATAAAGGATGGCGATTACACCTTCAACATGGTCGACCTTACCGACGGCAAAGTCGAGACCGTGATACCCTCGCTCTATTCCGTGGATTCATCGAGCGATCCCGAGCGGTTACTCGCCAACCTCGACCGCGTCAAGGCAGGCGATTCATTCCAATATGCCATAGAGATGCGCAATACGGTGATCAACGACAACGAAGAGGACGTGATGCGTATCCTCTGGACCGACCGTCAGGGCAAATTCGTAAACATCGAACGCCTCCCCCTCGGCACATCTGTGATCTACGCCCAGAGCAACCTCTCGAATGCTGTTCTCGACCCGCATTTCATCAACACCGATGACGTGCGCGAATATATGGTGCTCGTGAAGCGCGGCACTCCCGGCCTCAACCAGCAGGAGGAATTCATGGTAGTACAGCCTGAAAACCCCGCCACGCCCGACGGCAAGACCATTCTCCACTGCACCCCCTGCGAGAAAGGCATCCTCTCGGGCATAGTTCCTTTCCCGGATCCCAAGAAACCGAGGCTCATCGTGTATTATCTCAAATCCAACGATGAAGGCAACGACCTTTACACGCAGGATGTATATCTTCTCCCCTTCGGAGGGTCGGCAGTCGAGGAGATCGGCGAGGCAGGCACAGCCACCGGCATCCTTTTCGACGGCGCCACACTTACAGCCGAGGG
>URNY01000141.1 GCA_900549375.1 uncultured Bacteroidales bacterium
GGTGGCCCATTTTTGAATGAGCGCCCTGGCCCACTTTTGAATGAGTATTTACAATTTTGCACCGAATCAAAGATGTTTCTCTTTTAAAACTCCCCGACTATCACAGAAAAATTTGCATTTTCAAAAAACATTAACTAAATTTGCGCTTGTGGCAGAGGTCACATACATAATATATTGAAGCGTTTCATGCTTTATCCTTTACAGGAAATCGCCAATTTTCAAGACACGAAGGAGAGAGCAGTCAATGGACGCTCATGCTTGTCGTTTATCCACTCCCCGACAAGGGGGAATAGATATCCGATAAGGCGTGGGAGTGGACTGTTTATTTCGTGTCAGGCGTTTGGCGATGCCTCCTGTAAAATAAACTGAACATCATTCCACGTCTTCTTTTTTATACTAACCTAAACGTCTGCTCGGGAATGGAGAGACATCGTTAAACTTGATGAAACAACTCTTCAGATTTCTCTTCTTAATGTCGGCTATCCTGCCATTTACTTCCTGCGACAAAGAAGATGAACCGATAGCTGACATTACCGGCAACTGGTGCGGCGAATCAAGATATTACAATCCCGCATCCGGCACGAAATCGCAATATCTCAGCATCGACTTTTTTAAAGATGGCACAGGAGAATTGAGTTATGAAGCTCCTACCAGTTCAAGCATAGCCTATTTCACCTATAATATATCCTGCTCTATGATTCATTGCTCCGGTTCGTGGGGTTCTCTCTCCGACGGCAGCATTGACACGAATTTCCAATTGAACATAAGAATCGACGAAGACCGTCTTATCCCCCTTGACAGATTCAAGAACTTTATTCTGACAAGAGACGGTTCGATCATAACCACACTCGAGGGCGAAGAGATAATAGACCACAGTAAAACCCTTGAAAATGCTGTCTGGATCAGTGATGACAACAGTTCGGTCTTGACATTCGACGGGGGCCATACTTATACAAAATATATACTTTCCTCCCGGAAAGGCTCCTATGTCCACACCTTCTCGGGATCTTATTATTATGACGCCGTCAGAAACATAATAAATTTTGACGGAGAAGTCCATGATATTTCTTTCACTCTCATTCAGGACGGATTCTCATATAGAAAAAAAGACGGGGATAAATGGTACTATTATCATAAAGGCACCTCATCTGACATACCGAGGAAGATTGACATACCCGGAAGACTATTATACCACAGGTTCTGGCATGCAAGAGACAGGCATCTGACTTTTTACGATGGCATTGTAGTCTATTTTGAAACCGGAGACAAGGTCGGCTCATATGGCACTGTGACACTCCTTGCGAAAGGAACCTTTGAGATAACCGACAATACCCTTACCTGCCGATTCACCGAAGTGGATTGGGAATATTCGTCATCCTATCCGAACATGTTCCCGGGTTGGGAAGCCGGCAAAGCTGTGACAAAGCAATACCGGATTGAGATGAACGATGAATATTTAATTGTGGAGGATTCCAAAGGGAAAAAGTATTACTACGAACCGGATTGAATCATACTGTTATTTCAATGCAGGTTCTATTAAGTAGACGCCTAAAAGATTATAATATTTAGAATATTTGAATTTTACGATATGAATATCAAAGATATAATTCAGTTTCTCAATGCCGCGACGAGGTGTGCCTCCGTTGCGCATGGCGCACGTTTCTTATTTATCTCATTCTTTATAGCGGCCGGATGTCTCATAAGCCGGGCACAGGATTATATACTCCTCACAAACGGAGATGACATGCACGGCAAACTCGTATCCATGAGCGACAAAGAGGTAAGATTCATCGCTAAAAAAGATGGGAAACTATTCCGCTCCAACAATTCAAACCTGACGTTCACTCTTGACGAGGTCTATATGATCAGAACTCCCAAGCGCGGCACGACATTTATTGTCGATGGCAAACGCGTGATCCGGGAGAGCGTTGATATCGACAAAGATGCCGACGTGATCTATCTGCTCGAAGGCAAGGAAATCCCTGCCTATAATATTAGCCTTGACAACGATATTATCTCATTCAATCGCCACAAAAAAGCGCGAAAGGCTTTTTCCGATATCGGGCAATATTACATAGGCAAAGTCTTCATGGTCAGATATTCCGACGGCTCGAAAGATATCTTCACAGAAATTGACAAACAGAAAGAGAACCCTGTCGAGACACAAGCATCTTCTTCCGAAGGGCGGCTTAAGGTCGTGTTTCACACCGTAAAATCCGGAGAAAACCTGACTCAAATAGCGAATCAATATGATGTTGAGGTCGAGGACATCAAGGAATGGAATGAATTGCGGCCTTCCATAAATGGCGATTACCGTCCCAAAGTCGGGACGCAACTCATGCTTCAGGTAAGACTTCAATAACAGATCGGTCCAAATATCACAGAATCGAGTAGTAATGAGAATATTATACCAACACAAAACCACCGTCATGAAAGTCTTGCCCTATAATTGTCTTATCATCCTTTCCGCAATTATCGCAACCTTAGGTTCCTGCGGAAGATCCGGCAGTGAAATAGCATCCATAGTTGAGGAACGGGACTCGCTCCGGAATATATCCGAAAAACAGACCCGTCGTCTGGCCAACCTCGACACACTCATCCTCGCCATCAATGAAGGCCTCGATACAATCGCACGGGGTGAAGCCGGCATCTTCATAAACGGAGTCACGGAAGGCGTTAACACAAAAGATGAGATCTTCGCCAACATCAATAGGTTGTCACAGGTTATCGAGCAACAGAGAAAGCAACTCGATAAATTTGAAAAACATCTAATCGAAGATGAAGAAGAACACGGGAAGAAAGACCCCGGACTCTCAGCTCTTGTCAACAACTATCGCAGACAGCTTGCCGAAAAAGACCGGCAGATTGCCGTCCTCAAAGAGGAACTGTCAAAGAAAAATGCAGACATCTCCCAGCTCAACAATCGTATTGGACTGCAGACTAAAACAATAGCAGAGCTCGACCGCAGAAACGCCGCTCAGAATGAAGCGTTAAGGCGTCAAGATGAAATGCTTAACTTCTGCTATATGACAATCGGCACGAAAAAGGAACTTGAAAAAAAGGGAATCATTAGAAAGGGGAAAGTGATAGCACAATCCTCTTTGGACCGCACTAAATTCTCGAGGGTCGACATCAGGAAATTCACAGAAATTCAATTCAACGCAAAACGCCCTCGCATCCTGACACCGATGCCCGAAAACTCCTATGAGCTCACCACCGACGGCAATGGAAGCTACACTCTTAAAATCGGGAATCCCACGGCTTTCTGGGGAATGTCGAATTATCTGATAATACAAACAAAATAGGCATCCTATGAAACTCGGCAAATTTTTCAACCGGAGATATCCGATTGTATGCATTGTATTGATATTGACATTTTTCCCGGCCCTCGCATACCCGGACGCCTCAGATGAGGTCGGGAATTCTGATGCCAAAGTCGCCGACATAATGGCAAGCGTCATTCTAAAGGATGAGGCTGTGGCCAATGTCATAAAAGAAGGGGGAACTTTTAAAACCCATTGTGTGGACAGAGGCGAAACCTGGGAATCCATATCGGCATCCTACGGAGTGCCGTCCAAATTTTTAAAGACGCTGAATCCCGGGATACAAGACTGCTATGCAGGCACCGAACTGACAATTCCGGTTCTTCCCGCATCCCAAGAAAAGCGACAACGGATGATATCCGGGAAAAAGATGTCACATGCTCTCGCAAACCAATATGAAGAAGCGGCGAGAGCCTTCGGAAATAAAGACTACGGGAAAGCTGTGAAGGTCTATGGAAAGATAATCAAGTCCCATCCTTCGGCGCAAGCATATTTCAACCGTGGACTCGCGCAGTTCAACCGGAAAAAATGGAGGCAGGCATCGGAAGATCTCGAAAAGGCTTCTGAAATGGAAGAAGCGACAACCCGGATGAAAGAACGTTGCGAAGAACTCCTCAAAATATCAAGACACAACCATGAGGTATGGGTGCAGAACAGAAACCGGGTCATAGGCGGAGTGATTGCAGGAGTTCTTGTAGCGGGAGCCGCTACTTATGCGGCAGTCGAGATGTCTAAATCCTCGAGTTCGAACACCACTCAGCTTTTTACCCCTTCCTTCAGCGATTCAGAGGCTTCGGCGAATTCTTTAGCCAACATGGATATGAACAATATTTCCTCCGGGCTAATGGCCAAGACCATGCAGGATGTATCCATGCAGAACATGCAATATAACGCGACATTCGATATGCTGATGAACCGGACGATACAGCAGGCGCATGCTGAAAAACAGAACTTCATCGCCGATTTCAAGGCAAACAATCCATATGCATCGGATCTGGATGCGGAGAATGCGTATACAAATTATCTGAGTTTGAAATACGGAGGTGGCGGTTACAGTCCGTCAGTGGAAAGTGATTACGATTCTAAAACGGCAAGCCACGAAGAAAGGAAGCGGAACATCCTGAACCATGTCGCCGGCGAATACTGTCAGTCCTGCGGAGGATCAGGGAAATGCCGTGCATGCGGTGGCACTAAGATAGCCCGGGGGATGGGGCTGGAATATCACTGCAATCTTTGCAACGCCAATGGAGACTGTCCTGTTTGCCACGGCACAGGCAAAGCCTCATGGAACAGATAATCATAAATTTATTCATTATGAAATTTAAAATTGCAATCGTATCAATCATCACCTGTCTGCTCGCATTGCCGGCAATGGCGGAGACAAAGACACATGTGGTGGAAAGAGGTGAGACAATCGCGTCCATCGCAAAACACTACGGCATCACAGAAAAAGCGCTGCTTGCCGAAAACCCTACAGCCGCCGATTTTTTCTATACCGGCATGGTACTGACAATCCCCGATGTAGATTCTCCGAATGGAGTATCCGAATCTTCCAAGACATTAGTGACGCCCGACGGAGGCCGTCCGGTCGATAATTTTGTCAGATCAAAAGAAAATATAGAAACAAACGATTTTCCCATTTCCGAAAACGAAGACAAACCGGGACTGCGTCCTATCGTAATGCTTGAATACGGTTTTCTTCCAAAAGTAGAGAGAGTGAAGGGAAATAACTATACTTTAGGATTCTCTCTCATAGGCAACTACTATTTTATGCACAAAGATAAAGGAGTGTTCGGAGGAGCCGGTATAGGATGGATTTCATCAAATTACAACCAAAGGGTGTTTATTCCTCATTCAAAAAATCAGAACGCCCAATGGGCTAATTCGTCCAATTCAGCGCATTTTATATGCATCCCTGTCTGCGGAGGATATACCTTTGTCACAAACAACCGGATGATTGGCGTTTCCCCTTTAATCGGATTTGACTTCAACTTCTGTGTGGCCGCTAAATCCAAACAGGAGGGATACGCGAACAATCAAAATTATAAAATTGAATCCAAACCCAAGAAGAAAACAGGCATTTCATTTCGCCTTGGGGCTGAATTAATCATTGCGAAATTTCTGAATGTCGGCGCATCTTATAACATTCCGCTGAATAACGGTCAAAAATATCATTTTGCCGAAGACGGATATTTCGCCGTGAACCTCGGCTTCAGCTGCAACTTATGATCTCTACAGATTTCTCAACTAACCATAATATTAACTTCTTAAATTTTTAAATTAATTTATTATGAAATTTATTTTTAGAACAATGGCCTTGTGTCTTTCCTGTCTTCTCGGAGTGTCTCTGAATTCATGTAAAGATTCCGAAGACGAGCCAAAACCAATCGATGGAATTGAATCCGCAGACTTCGTCGGATCATGGAAGCAAATCGATGACGAAACCACCACGTATTATGTATTCAACGAAGGCAAGACCGGACGTTACGTAGAAGTGGAACCTGGATTCAAAAGCGGCTCCGACTTTAGATGGGATGTAGACAATGGGAAACTTAAGATTACGATGTCTGGCGAACCTACTGAATATTTCAACATTTTGGAAGTTTCAACCAATGCTTTCAAAATAGCACAGGATAATGAGAGTATGACGTTCTTCAGATGCTCGATTAACGAAGTACCGTCAACCGGTGACGATGAACCTGAGCAGCCCTCCTACGACCCGATGATGAAGAAAATGGCCGGAAAATGGAAAGGGACTGATGGATCTGACGTAATTTATTCCACATTCACAGCCGATGGCAAATATTCCGATTCATTCTCTCCGTCAGGATCTACCTCGTCATGTACATATTCAGTCCATAACAATGTGGTTACTTTCAACGGCAGTTGCTGCCTCACCGACACATGGAATAACGATTTCAAGGTTACTTTCGTAAACGACAACAAAATGGTATGGACAAACGCCACACTCGACAAATGGGGCGAGAAATGGACATTCCAACGCATCTAAAGAAGTCTGCGGAACTAATTCTTTGTTGCCCTCACTTCCGATTCATCTGAATCCTCGCACTATAGAAACCATCGGGTAAACGTCCCAAACTTCGCGAGGAGTATTTCCCCGACATAACCACGCTTGCTGCCATGATCAATATTAAAGATTATTACTGTCCGCTAAACCATAAAGCAGTGAGTCCAACTTTCTGATAAGTAGA
>URNY01000142.1 GCA_900549375.1 uncultured Bacteroidales bacterium
GAGCCGTTGCCGTCGGTCGAAGCCTCGCCGCCATAGCTTGCGTTCTCTCCGGCATCAAGCCATGGCAGGGTGATGAAGCGGATATCGTATTTCACCGTAGCTCCGGCTACAGGCATTCCGGAATATGTCATGGCCTTACCACTGATCTTCACCATATCCCCGATCTTGTAATTCCCTTCGGCACCTTCGGTAGTGACATGGAAGGTCGGAGCCTTGTATTCGGCAACCTCTACGGAGGTAGAGCCATACTCATTATTCCGGTCATTCCCGTCGGCGAGAATCAAGCGGAACGTGCCCAAAAGGCCTGTATCCGGAATCTTCAGTTTACCCGTAACCCGTCCGAACTCATCGGTGATGAGATCGAGACTGTCTACTTTCTGGTAGTTGGCATCGCGAAGTATAGCACTGACCTTCACTCTTGGACGCATGTCAAGGTCTCTGTCTTTCTGTGAGTAGACCACGCCGAGGAACTGAACCGTGTCCCCGGGGCGGTATATGGACAGATCCGTGAGCACTCTCGCCCGAGTCTGCAAGGATGCGATTCCATTGCCGTAATTATAGCTCCAGATATTCTCTTTCAGGAAATCGTTCCCTTTGGAGATATAAATATCGTAGGAGCCGGCAGGAACATCAACATAACCCTCATTGTTTGTAATCTTCTTCGTTTTTACCTCTTTGCGTCGCTCGGTAAAGGTTACTGAAGCCCCCTTCACCGGCTGAAGATTCCGGCCGTCGGCCACATAGAGGCGAGTCCGGCCTCCGGCGGCAGACTCCCGGAATATGGCAAGCCTCGAGACAGTAAAGGCAGCGAAACGCCGGTCGGGGTCCTCCCCGGCAAGTACCCCCGCCATGGTGCGGTCGCGCGAAGGAAGGAGCACATATACGCCGCTTGCGAGTCCCGGCAGTTCCTCTGTGCCTGCTACTTTTTCCGGCACAGTGCCCGTAAACTTCACCTCCACGGCATCCACTACCTTACCGGTTTTTCTTATTGACTCAAGTTTGACGCTGTTTCCCGCATAGCTGTCTGGAAGTTTCACCACAAGGAGATTGAATCCGAAAATATTGTCGGCATTGACTTCTACTTTCGATACCTCGCCGGGATACGGACGCTCCTTGACGGAAGTGCTTATCGCCTGACATTCCATCCCGCTCAGGACTACTCTCAACTGCTTTGCTTCCGGGCAGTCTGGGAATCTACCGAGATATGATTTGATTGTCGAATAGCGCTCTTTAAGCTTTCTGTTCGCTTTTATCAGAACAGCATTCTCATTTTCCGGGTCATCATCGGATTCAGTCTCCTCCTCATTGCCATTATAGGCTAAAAGGAAGGGGCCACACCATGGAGTGTCGATATAGCGTTTTATACATTCGGCGGCATAATCCGACCGTTTCTCCCATGGCATTCGCCAAAAATAGAAATAGCTCATAGCCGATGCCATCTGCCCGTTGCCGCGGCTCTCGTTCCATGCCGTGTCTTCATCGATAAGAGTGCGCATCAATGAGGAGGCATTGCGCTCAGTGAGTCGGTTACCGGCCGCAGGCCCGTAGCCGAAAGGTATAGTGGCACCTCCGTTGCCCGAGAAATCGGAAAGGAGCTCCACGGCTTGCATCGTCATGAAGTCGTAGACCGTCATGCCCCGTTTCTCCCAGATCGAGGTATTGTCGACAATTCGGGCCACTTTTTCGATTCCGGTCTCTTTAGCGGCGTTGACATCGCTGAAAATATCAGCCACAAGTCCGCGAATTTTGGCCGAGAATATATCGCGGCTCCACGCGGTGACATCTGCCGGAACGGGACTCAGCGGAAGCGTCCGGTTATTGTAGGTCCAGTGCGAGGAATTATATATATCGGCATAAAGACGCGCCTCGAGGAGTGCGGCAAGCTGAGAATATGGAGCAGGCAATTTTTTCGATAATGAATCGAACAATTCGATTCCCTTTTTATAATTGTCGTTCGACACAAGGTCGCGTGCTATCGTCATCTGCATAGCGGCTCTCAGCGCCTCCGCGCTCTCCCCTTTCCCGAGAGCTTGCGAAAGTTTCAGCTCCGCATTGTCGCTGACGGTCTGCGGAAACGCAAAATCCGGAGTCTCGAATGTGTTCTGCTGTTTTGTCATTTTTGTTTTTCCCCTTTTTTCTGTTTTTACTTTTCCCGAAGAGGGAACCTTTTTCTGCGGCGCCGCATACATCACTGCCGAGAGCATGGCCGCCGCTGCGAAAAACAAAAGGGCCGACATCCGGCCGACCCTGCTGCTAAAATACCTTTTCTCCATTTCGGTGCTGTTTATCCGATTATTTCTTCCGTTTCTTATGAACCATCTGATGCATCTTGCGCCTGAACTTCTCCTCGGCATCCTTCATCTTAAAAATCTGCTTGCTACTGAGAAATGTTGCGAATTTCGCATCATATTTCTCCTCGATTTCCGCATCTTTCTGCTTGGCCTCCGTTATGGCTTTGCTCATCGCGGCGTAGTCGGCCTCCGTTGCATCGGGGTTCTTCTTTAATTTACGTTCAAGAGCACGCGTTTGTTCAAAAAGACGAATACGCTCATCCTGCATCTGGCCATAGACCTCGAAAAACTGCTTCTGCTGCGATTCCTTCAGATCCATCTCCTGCGCGATGAATTTCATTTTGAATTCCTCAAGTTCTTTGCGCATCTCCTCGCGTTTCTTCCCGTTGCCGGGTCGCTGAGCCATTCCCGACAGGGCAAACCCCGCGAGAATCATAAGAAACAATATTCCTTTTATTCCGAATCTCATCTATTCTCTTTTTACATCTCTTTTCTGCCCTCGGATTCCGTGACAATCCGGAGGTTCGCATATTCCGGTTCAAGGGCATAGCCGAAATCTCTCTCAAATTCCTCCAGCGAATCGTAGCTGTCGCTCACCTCGCTCTCGACCTCGATATCGTTGATCGATTCCGAGATCGAATAAAGCTCGGCTGTCTCCGTATCCGACATCGCCAACGCTATGTGTTCCGGCGGATTGTCAAGATTGAGCTGCGCGGAACCCGATGCATGATAGAACACTTTCATCATCAGCCATATTCCTGCAAACATCGCCGCCAGATATACGTATGGCTTCACGCGCTGCCACAAGGTCATATCCACCGTGGCGCAGCTCTCTTTCCTCTCCGGCAGTTTCTCTCCGATCTCCTTATAGACCTGCTCGAAATAGCCTTCAGGAACCTTCCAGCAACCCTTGTTGCCGTATCTCTCTTTTAATTTCTCTTCCTGGTTCATAATTTCCCTTATTCACACCCCTTTTCGCAATCTCCGAATCCATCCGGTTTTACCCTTGTGTGCATTCCATTTTTCACAGTTCGGGTTGGAATGCCCCGACACCATATTGACAATCCCATATCTTATAGGTTTAAAGAAGCCGAAAAAATTTTTTCAAAAAATCAACAAAAATTTCGCACTCCTGTAAACCTTTTTCGCGTCGCGCTGTTTTAAAGATATAAAGAAAATCGTTTCATGATGTTAGGTTAGTTCGAAAAAGTATTATGGAAAACACTTGAATGCGGCTGGTTGTGAAACCGGCCGCATTCGTTTTATCCCTTGCCGTCAAGAAACGCCGTGATCTTCTTCACCGCATGATGGTAGGATGCCTTCAACGCTCCCACCGATGTGCCGAGGATCTCCGACATCTTCTCATATTTCATCTCATCGAAATATCGCATATTGAACACAAGACGCTGTTTTTCGGGCAATGCCGTTATTGCTTTCTGAAATTCCTCCTGCAGCTCGTCGCCGTCGAAATATTCATCGCTCTCGATATTCGAAAGCAAAAACTCATCCTGCGTATCATCGGTGATATTGCGTCGGTTGCGCTCCTTGTTCAGGAAATTTATCGTCTCGTTGATGGCTATCTTATAGAGCCATGTCGACAGGCGGGCATCTCCGCGGAAATTGTCGAGATTGTTCCATGCCTTCAGAAAACTGTTCTGCAGAAGGTCGTTGGCATCCTCATGGTTCACGACCATCTTGCGGATCTGCCAGTATACCTGCTCCCCATATAGACGCATGAGGGTATCGAAAGCCGTATGCGCGGTCTTCGGATCCTGCAGGTCTTTCACAAGCTGCTTTTCGTCTATCGGTACGTTATATCCCATTCGGTGTAGGTCAGTTTCGAATTTGCGCTCCTGCGCAACTTTGCAAATATAACCAAAAAAGATTTTTTCGGCATATCAGCGCACCACTTATAACTTAATTTAACTAAAAAAGCCGCGCCGGATTCTTCTGTTCCGGCACGGCCTTTATCTATGTTTTTATTGGATGTTATAGCTTACTCGCCGCGGTTCTCTTTGTTGAAGATATGACGCAGCCGCGAGAAGATCCTCTGCGATGTGCTCTGCGTCGGAACGATGTTCGGCGCGTCCTTCAGACTCTCGATTGCCGCCTTCTCGGTTTCGCTGAGCTGCTCGGGCACGTAAACCATCACATTCACCAGAAGGTCACCCTTCACGCTGCTGTTCATCTTCGGCAGACCCTTGCCGCGTAGACGGAGCACCTTGCCGGGCTGCGTGCCGGCGGCTATCTTCAGCCTTGCCCTCCCCTCGATCGTGGGTACTTCGGCCGTTCCGCCGAGAGCCGCAGTCGGGAAGTCAAGCATCAGATTATAGATAAGGTCATTCCCCTCGCGGATGAGGTCGGGGTCTTTCTCCTCCTGTATCTTGATGAGCAAGTCGCCGTTTACGCCTCCGTGACGCGGTGCGTTTCCCTGCCCGCGAATTGTGAGCACCATATCGTTCTCAACTCCTGCCGGGATGTGGAAGCTTACGATCTCATCTTTCTTCTCTACGCCGCTTCCTTGGCAGTGAGGACATTGCTCGGTAATGATCTTACCCTCGCCGTTGCACTCCGGACATACGGAATGGCTCTCCATCGGGCCCATAATCGTCTGCTGAACGGTCGAAATATAACCAGAACCGTGACAGCGGGGACAGGTGCCGAACGCCGTACCGTCTTTCGCTCCCGTGCCTTTGCAGGCGGGATCGGCCACAAGTTTCGGTATCTTCAATTTCTTGTCGACACCGTTCATGATATCTTTCAGGCTTACCTTCACCGTGATGCGCAGGTCGGTGCCTTTGTTAACATGCTGACGCGGACGCCCGCCAGTGGCGCCGCCGAAACCTCCGCCGAAATCAGCTCCGCTGAACCGGCCGCCGAAGATATCGCCGAAATGGGCGAAGATATCCTCCATCGACATGCCGCCGCCGAAGCCACCGCCGAAGCCACCATAGCCTCCGGCACCGCCACCGAAGCCCTGCGGTCCCATCGCATGGCCGAACTGGTCATATTTGGCCCGTTTGTCGGCATCGCTCAGCACATCGTAGGCCTCTGCAGCTTCCTTGAATTTCTCCTCGGCCTCCTTATCTCCCGGATTGCGGTCGGGATGATACTGAATTGCCTTCTTTCGGTATGCCTTCTTTATTTCATCGGCAGTGGCATTTTTCGCCACTCCGAGCACTTCATAATAATCTCTTTTCTCTGCCATGATTCTTGTTTTCAGATTCCCTTGATTCTTTCAGACCGCGAAGTCTCGGATCATTGTCCGACAACAACTTTCGCATGGCGAAGCACTTTGTCGTTTATCATGTATCCCTTTTCGACTGTGTCGAGAATCTTCCCTTTCTGGTTTTCATCCGGAACGGGCACCGCCGAGATGGCTTCATGCTTGTCGGCATCGAATTCCTTATCTTCGGGATCCATCTCCTTCACGCCGTTCTGTTCCATATATTTCTTGAGCTTCTTATAGATAAGCTCCATCCCTTCGCGCATGCCGTTTGCATCCTCGCTTCCCTCCGATGCCTTTAGCGCGCGCTCGAAATCATCTACTATCGGCAACAGACCCTTGAAAGCAGACTCCGCCGCATTCTTGATAAGCTCCGATTTCTCCTTAAGCGTGCGTTTGCGGAAGTTATCGAATTCAGCCATCAGAAAGAGATATTCCTTCTTCTCTTTCTCAAGCTCGCTTTTGAGTTTCTCAACCTCATCTTCGGCCGAAACGGCGGCATCCGCCACTTCCTGATCGGCTTCCCGGTTCTCCGCCTCTGTAGCGTTCACATCATCTACAATCACTTCCTCTTCGGGAACTTTCCTATCTTTAGTATCTTTATCTTTCATAACTATCAGTTTCTATCGCAAATTTTAAGCCAAAAAATGTTAAGAGCATCATAACTTTTAAACGGATTTAATGACATAAGCCTGTTTGCCATCCTGTGGCACTGTCATTCCGCATCCGCTCCGCTCTCATAAATCTAACAAATAGGTTCCCTCAATGTTTGACTCATTCTTGAATTGGCATCTTGCGACTTCTGCCGATTCCCTGTTGTCGAAAATCCCGTAAAGCGTGCTGCCGCTGCCGCTCATCGATGCATATAACGCGCCAAGCTTGTAAAGTTTCTCCTTGATATCCGCCGTAATCGGAAATTGAGGAAAT
>URNY01000143.1 GCA_900549375.1 uncultured Bacteroidales bacterium
ATTATTTATTAGGAAGATATGGTGTATCCATATCTCTTATCAAGAGATGCATAAATCATCTCTATGATATTTAATGAAGTTCTAAATAAATTCAGGGCAGAATCCTTTACTCAGAAGGATAAAGGAACGCAGTTCGAACGACTGATGCGCTCATGGCTGCTTTCCGACCCTCGCTATTCCAACCTCACTGAGGTTTGGATGTGGGAGGACTTTCCGAGCAAAAAGGATTTCGGAGGCAAAGACACCGGCATTGACCTCGTAGCACGCACCGATACCGGTGAATACTGGGCCATTCAGTGCAAGTGCTACAAAGAGGACGCAATCATCGACAAGCCCGCTGTCGATTCATTCCTTGCCACATCGAGCCGCACCTTCCTCGATGTTGACTCATTGCAGACAACATCTTTCGCCCGTCGTGTCTGGATTTCAACAACCAACCACTGGGGCACCAACGCCGAGGAAGCAATTCAGAATCAGAATCCGCCGCTTAACCGCGTCGGGCTGGTGGATCTGCAAACATCCCCCGTTGATTGGAAATTGCTTCTCGACGGACTCGAAGGCAAAGATGCGATGCTCCCTGGCAAACAGCCGCGTGAGCATCAGCTTCGCGCCATGTCTGCCGCTCATACTTATTTCGAGACCCACGACCGAGGCAAACTCATTATGGCCTGCGGCACCGGAAAAACATACACGGCTCTCAAAATCGCCGAAGATATGTTGCCGGACAAAGGACTTGTCCTTTTCCTCGTACCCTCCATTTCGTTGCTTGGTCAGACTCTCAATGCTTGGTGCGCGGACGCAACCAAGCCCATCAAGGGTATCTGCATTTGCTCCGATGCAAAGGCATCACGCAAAATCAAAAGGGACTTCGACGATACACAGGACAGTGCCCTCGACCTCGCGGTCCCGGCCACTACCAACCCCAAGAGCATAGCCCGTCAGCTCAAGCGGTACCGCTCGCACGACGGACTGACCGTTGTGTTCTCCACTTATCAGTCCATCGAGGCCATCAAAGCCGCCCAGGACGAAACCCTCAAAGAGACTGGCGGCTCTTATGGTACTTTCGACCTTATCGTGTGCGATGAAGCCCACCGCACAACCGGAGTGAAACTCTCCGATAGGGACGAAAGTAATTTTACCAAAATCCACGATGCTTCCTATATCAAGGGCAATAAGCGTCTTTACATGACGGCGACACCTCGCCTCTATGGTTCCTCGGCTAAAATCAAAGCCTCCGAAAAAGACGCCATCCTCTGTTCGATGGACGATGAGAAACTTTATGGTCAGGAATTTTTCCGTGTTAACTTTTCCTATGCAGTCGAACACGGATTGCTGACCGACTATAAAGTTTTGGTTCTCACCGTCAACGAGGATGACCTGCCCGGAGATATTCTCAAAGACATCAAGGACCCGAACAACACCGAGTTGAATTTTGATGATACCTCAAAACTTATCGGTGTAATCAACGGTCTATCGAAAATAATCCGGGGCGATAACCGCGTGACTTGGGACAATGACCCCTGCGTCATGCACCGCGCCATCGCCTTCTGCTCGTCAATCGGCAACGCTGCCTCGCCCGGCACCTCGGTCAACACCTCACAGGTATTGCCCCGTATATGCGAGAAATACCGCGACACCCTCGACATCGAGGAACGCGACCATGTTGTGGAAGTCTCCGCTCGTCACATCGACGGCTCGATGAACTCCCAGACCAGGAACGAACAACTCGCTTGGCTCGCTGAAGACAACATCGGTGAGAACGAATGTCGTGTACTCACCAATGTTCGCTGCCTCTCGGAGGGTGTCGACGTACCCGCCCTCGATGCAGTCCTGTTCCTTTCCTCCCGCAACTCGCAGGTCGATGTCGTTCAGTCCGTAGGACGTGTGATGCGAAACTTCCGCAAGGGGCAGCCGGACGAAAAGAAATACGGATATATCATTATCCCTATTGTCGTGCCTTCGGACGTGAAGCCCGAAGACGCACTCGACAATAACGTTTACTTCTCGACCGTCTGGAACATCCTCAATGCCCTTCGTTCACACGATGATCATTTCAATGCGGAAGTTCAGAAAATCGCCCTTAATAAAAACAAAGCCTCGAAAGTCGTTGTCGGTGGTCCCGGCATCGGTCATAATGCTATGACCGACGGCCAGGATTCTCAGGACGCACAGCAAATTGAGAACGCCGAAGTCGCCCGTCAGCTTGAAATACGTTTTGGCGAAATGCAGTCCGGCATTTACGCAAAACTTGTCGAGAAATGCGGCGACCGCCTCTATTGGGAAAACTGGTCTAAGAAAGTCGGCTTGATTGCTCGTAAATTCATCGAGCGTATATCTAAACTCGTCGAGAGTGTACCCACTCTCAAATCCGAGTTTAATATCTTCGTCAAGGGATTGCAGGAAAACCTGAATCCTTCCGTGGACGAAGGTCAAGCCATTGAGATGTTGGCTCAACACCTCATTTCTCAGCCCGTTTTCGATGCGTTGTTCCAAGACTATAACTTCGTCAATAACAACGCTGTCAGCCGCTCAATGCACCGCATGATTGAGCAATTGGAGGAAATAGGCGGGTTCCAGAAGGACACCGCCGAACTGGAGCAGTTCTATGATTCCGTCCGTGTCAATGTCGGTAATATTGATAACCTGGAGGGCAAGCAGACTGTCATCAAGAATCTCTATGAGAAATTCTTCAAAGGCGCTTTCCCCCTTACGGTTGAAAAACTCGGCATAGTCTATACTCCCGTGAAGTGCGTTGACTTCATCATCCATTCCGTCAACGATATTCTCAAACGAGAATTTAATTCCTCTCTCTCGGACGAGAATGTGCATATCATCGACCCGTTCACTGGTACCGGCACATTCATTACCCGCTTGCTCCAATCCGGACTTATCAAGTCCGAAGACATGGAGCGCAAGTATCTCTCGGAAATCCATTGTAACGAAATTGTCTTGCTTGCCTACTATATTGCCGATGTCAATATAGAAGCCGTGTACCACGACTTAATGAAGCCTGACCATTACGTTAACTATGACGGCATCTGTCTCACAGATACCTTCCAACTCGCAGAGTCGGCACAGCCTTCCTTCTCGCAAGAGTTCTTCCGCGAAAACTCCGAGGGAGTTCTACGTCAGAAACGTGCGCCAATCCGCGTCATCATTGGCAACCCTCCTTATTCAGTCGGGCAGAAATCAGCCAATGATAATGCAGGGAACCTCTCATATCCAATTCTGGATAATCGCATTGCAGATACTTATGTTAGAAGAAGCGACTGTAAACTGAATAGGTCATCCTATGATAGCTATCTAAAGGCATTTAGATGGGCATCCGATAGAATAGCGATAATAAAGATGGTGGAATTGTTGCCTTTATAAGCAATGGGTCGTGGCTCGACAGTAAGGCACAAGATGGATTTAGAGCATGTCTTGAATTGGAATTTTCGGACATATATGTACTCAATCTTCGTGGCAATCAACGCACAAGCGGCGAATTGTCACGTAAAGAGGGCGGTAAAATTTTCGGCGGAGGCTCACGCACACCGATAACAATTACTTTCCTCGTTAAGAACCCTGCAAAAGCAGGACAAAAAGCAACCATTCACTATCACGATATAGGCGACTACCTAACTCGTGAGCAAAAGCTCAATCTCGTAAAAAAGTTCAAATCTGTTCATGGCCGTTCCATAGATTGGCAAATCATAGAACCGACACAGAAACAAGATTGGATTAACCAACGCGATGGACTTTTCGATACTCTTGTTCCTTTGGTTGACAAAGACTCAAAGAAAAACTTACATTCTTTCTTTGAGTTAACATCAAGAGGAGTAGCCACCAGTAGAGATGCATGGTGTTATAACGCTTCAAAAAATAACCTTGAGAATACGGTTAAGTCTGCAATAGCATTTTATAATGATGAAGTTGACAGATTTTCTAATGAGAAAATAAAAAATCCCAATGTTGATGTATTACAATTCATCAACTTAGATTCAACAAAATTCTCATGGGATAGAGCACAAAAAGAATCCGACCTTCCGAAAGGGAAAAAGTATGAATTTGATAAAGACTCAATTCATACCGTTGCTTACCGTCCATTCTTCAAATTATGGGGTTATATGAATCGCAGTCTTAATAACTGCGTCTATAAAATGCCTACGCTCTTTCCAACACCGGATTCTAAAAATTTAGTCATTTGTGCAGCTGGTCCTGGAGTAACAAAAGATTTTACTTGCTTCATTTCAGATACCGCTATTGATTATGAATTGGCCGGTAAATCTCAATGCTTCCCTCTCTTTTGGTACGAGGAAAACCAAGTACAGGAACAGAGCCTATTTGACTTCGGCGCCGACTCCTCAGACAAATATATCCGTCATGATGGTATCACTGATTGGATTCTCAAAGAGGTTCGGAAACGCTTCGGCAATTCCAAAGCGATAACTAAGGAGCATATCTTTTATTACGTTTACGGCATACTTCACTCTCCGCAGTATCGTGAGCGTTTTGCCGCAGACTTGAAGAAGTCGCTTCCTCGTATCCCCATCGTGGACGATGTTCAGGACTTTATGGCTTTCTACAAAGCCGGTAAAGCCCTTGCGGAACTTCACTTGAACTACGAACAAGTGCCGCCTTCGCCTGATGTTACCGCCACCATCGCCGATGCGGTCTATAAAGAGCCTACAGATGATGCTCCTTTCGGTTACACCAAATATGACCACTACTATGTCGATAAGATGGTGTTCCCGAAAGTCCGGAATGAGGCTGGGAAACTCGTTCCCGACAAATCTCGCATCATCTACAACGGCAACATCACCATTGAGAATATTCCGGCTAAAGCCTATGAATATATCGTCAATGGCAAGTCCGCCATCGAATGGATTATGGAACGCTACGCCGTAACCCAGGATTCCAAATCGTTGATTACAAATGACCCCAACGACTGGAGCAAGGAACACGGCAACCCGACCTACATCTATGACCTCCTTCTGTCGGTCATAAACCTCTCTGTGCAGACCGTTGACATCGTCAACTCTCTGCCAAAACTCAAACTGTGATGGATAACGAAGGATGCGGATGTTACGTTGTTTTGTTCGTTATCGGAATAATTGCGCTTATCGCTTATTCCGTTAGCGACCATACTTCCAGTTCAAGCACTCCGGCGCCGAGCGAGACGCCTGCGTATACTCCGCAGGTGTCAACTCCTTCATATACCCCGGTACCGTCCTACACTCAGCCTTCAACACCTTATGTCGAGCCTCGCAGTTCATCAAGTTCATTCACTCCTGATGACGCTTACGATGAAGGCTACGATAACGGATATGAACAGGGCCGGGAGGACGGACGCCGTGGCAGAAGTCATGGATATGGCTATGATGATTCTAATGATTATTACAATCATTACGAAACCATGTATTGTGAGGGCTACGAAAGTGGCTATGACGATGGCTATTCATCCGGTCATTCTGAGTATGAGGACAATCAGGAAAACGAAGACGAGGACGATTATTAAGCATTGACTATGGCAGGAGAAGCAATGGATAATCTTATTTGGAATGACCTTTGGCAAACGGCTCATACTGTCAAAGTATATGCCCTTTGCTGTTCCAAATACGCCAACAAAATGCGTAAGCGTAAACGCTTTTTCGATTGGGCTATTGTCATTGTGCCTTTAGTCGGTGCCGCACTTTTCCCGTTAAGCAAATACTGTACCTTAGGCGCTTCGATATTGACGGGAATTGGTGGTATCTTAGAAAAGATTCCACCTCTTGCCACTCAACCTGAGAGTGAATTAAATGAACTCGACAATCTTCAAACTACATTCAATAAGATATTGACTGAGATCGAAGATAATATTCACTCGTTCAGACTTGATCCCGACGTAAGCGACATTCAGCTGAAAGGATTTCTTAAAAAGAAGAAAAACCTTTTAGATGAATTTAAGACAAAGATGGATAAACTTGTTAGAAAATCGCCTGACCCCGATATTCTAAACAAAGAAGCAGCCGAATACATAACTTCAAAATATATTGTAAATTAAATTCTCAATATTATGGCAAACGAAACACCTTCATCGAGTGCAGAGACCATCTCTACAACAAAGCAGGGCGAGCAACATGCCGAAGTCCCTTCTATTCGATTTGGAACACCACCGCCTCCACCTGTCAAGAAATCATAATGTCAACCGAAATAAAGAGGGAAATACCCAAGGTAACGCCGCCACCGCCGCCGCCACCACCTCGCAAAATATGAGATTACGGACGGATATTTAGTACTCTAACAATGTCTATTCCAACGGCGACCGCTAATATCCGTATGAAGAAGACGAAGAATAATTAACCGAATTTTGTGGATTCAAAGACAAACGTAAATTCCGAGAACATTACCTCTTTCCTCTCTCCTCGGTACCCGTATCAAAATGACAATTCCCGACAAACC
>URNY01000144.1 GCA_900549375.1 uncultured Bacteroidales bacterium
TGACAAGCAAGTAGAACTTCCAGAAAATAGTTTGCTCATAATATACAAAATTATATATGTTTTTTAATATTCAGGTACAAAATACCAATTTTGTTATTTATCAATATAGAGATTTTTCCTGTTATTTATAAAATCTAATTGGTCTTCGGGATTATAAATAAGATTTGCACCATCCTTAAACCATCCATTGGAAATACCGTTCCATCCCCAATTCATATGATATAATAAATAATCATCATAATATTCTTTATATGTATCTGCGTTTTCAGCTTTGACATATTCAAAATTAGGATATTTAGTATCTGACAACCTGTACAAATTATAATGGACAGCCATAGTAGCATCCATAATTCCATCAATAACCCATGCATGCCCGTCTGAATTATTTCGTCCTCGTGTGTAAACGGGTTTGTAATTATTTAAATAACTACATAGCTTTGTTTCGTTGTAATCTTCTACACTAACATTATACCCATACCCTTTTAATACATTCTCAGCATTATAGATAGTCGAAGAGCCGCTTACATCAACGTTAAGTTCCCCCCTCAGTTTAGATAGAAAATTTGATAGCACTGAGTTGGTTTCGTGTTTAATCTGATCTAATCTATTAGGCATTCCCCACCAATTATAATATGAAGGATATCTATAAAAACGCATAATTTGGCCTACAGCGATAGTAACACATCCCAATGCGTTATATCCACTTGTATTATAAGTACCTGTTTGCCCCCATTCAGTCGAGAGGAAGGGACCTGTCTGATATCCTTCATCCACTTCTGTTGCGACAACATATGCAGTATTCTCCCAACTATATTCAGTTCCTTCCCATAAATCTTCAGATTGGGCTGCGTAAACAAACGCAGAATAAACATCCGCTGGCAAAGAACCCTTCATATCAATAAGCTTTTTAATACTTCTTGTACGAGGATTTTCATATAAAAGTTCAGACCAAACGTCATAAGCTTGTAAATAATCATTATAACCGTCATCACTTCGGCTGGCAATTTTAGGAATTTCTAACTGAAAATAGCTACCCCAAAATGGGCTGCAATCGATTTTAGTTTTCCCCGATTTTATTAATTCGATATTGTCGAGCATTCCGGCTATCACGATCTGTTGGCCGGTTTCGGGCATATCATCGGAATACTCCCCATGGTCTACGGTAGCGAGAATCGGGTAGTACTTCGTAGTGGCCGAAACAAGGATATAGCCATCTTCATTGAAATTAACCGCATAGATGGCGGGATTGCCATCCTTCCCGTTAATTGCTATGACATTTTTAATGGTCTTTTCTTGTTGAGATCTGGTGGCGGATTTTTTGTTGAAAAGGTTTGCCACTGTCTCCGCATCGGAAAGCGAAAGGTCTTCTATATCCGAAGGCAGTTTTTCGATGGAGGCCTCTTTCGAAAGGCTGTTATCTACTCTCATCTCAGGAGCGGACTCATTGTTGCAGGATATTGTCACTAACAATAATCCCATTGCAACCAGGATACTTGATAATTGATTTTTCATGATGGTTTGGAATTAGTTATAGATACTTCCCATTGTTTTGAGAAGCCTTAAATTATGAGTTTGTTACGTGTTTGTTAATGTTTTGCAAAAATTTACTTTGGATTCCGGCTCGGTTACAAGCTGATATTCCCTTGGTATATGCCATCTTGTGCATTTATCCGAATTATAAAATCTCCGGAAATAGAAAAAACATATTCGACAAACGCACATTCGTCAAAACAGAGCCAAACAGGTTCGCCTGTTACAGCATCTAACAATTCATATTGTAAAATTTGAGTTTTCTGTATGGGTATTTGTAAGCCATTTTGTCTTGAAATCTCACATAACATAGGTTTCCCGGGTTTTCTATTTCCTTCCGGATCAAGATCAGGTGTGCTTTTCGGAATTTTCGACATATAAAACGTATAAACGTCATTTGATTCCGCACGCATGATGCCCGCTTCAATAAACACAAACATCATAATAAGCAATAATAAGAACTTCTTTTTCATGGTGTAAAATTTATATTTTGCAGGCCAAATTTACTGAGCTTATATCACAAAATCAAGAAACGAGGGTACTGAAAAAAGTACTGAAATTCATTTTCGCCCAAAATGACGATGACAGCATCGGCATTATAACTGCCTTATATCAGCTTGATTACGCCATCCACAAGCTTAATTCCGGGATCCATGCCAAATATTTTCTTTCCGAGATATTGCCGGCGGGAGATGATGGCACCTTTTGACCTTCCCAATAGTTTCATCATTTGAGTCGTAGTGATTCCGAACTTAATCAATATGCATGTATGAAGATCCAGCCGGGTACTTCTTCCATCTGTAAGTATCAGAAGATTCTTTTTGAACGAAGGATATGTGACAAGAACAGATTCTTCCAATCTTTCCCATAAACCATCATCCTCCAACAAAATTTTATCTTTTTCAATATAATCCATCAATATTAAATATGCATCTGGATCTATGGCCGACATATCCGGCGTCGTTTCATTTTCGCTTTTTTCGTAAAGATTGAGCAACTCCGTTTTCAAAACTTCCTTTAATTCTTTTAAATCATTTTTGGAGCGAAGCTGATCTTTGTTTTCTTCAATTTCAGTTTTATTTTCCTTTTCATCATTCCGGCATTCTATCTCTTCACAATCCGTGCATTCTTTTGTTGCAGGATTATTTTCTTTTCGTTGGATAAGTTGATTCAACGTATTCAATTTATCCAGCAATAACTGTATTTTCAATAAATTTTTATGATTTCTGTATTTTTGCCAGAATATGAACAATACGAATACAGCAACTGCTATCAAGCTTATTAATAGATAAATCCCGAGTCTTTTCTGACGTTCCTCTGCTTTTACTCTCCCTTTTTCATGGTCTTCGTAATTATAATATGACTTCTGTATTATGGATTGATGGTCTGAATTTTTATCAAGCGATTGCTCAAGCAATTCGGTATATTCCGCCACATAGCGGTTTATGGTACTATCATCCGAGTAACATTTGGTTTCAGGCGACAAAAGGACAAGATAGCCCGTTTCTTTATTAAGAGGGCTTTCCTGTCCGATTAATTCTTTTGCAAACAGGTATGCGCTATCCGTTTTCCCGGCAGCATGATAAATCTCACTTGCGTAGGCAAGCGCGTTATTTCTCACCACAGGACTGACTTTATCTATGCTGTTCCTGATCAACAAGAGAGCTGAATCAAGCTGACCGGTATAATATTTTATCGCCGCAAGATATATCATTGATTTGGCATTCGTCGATTCGGAAACATTATTCCCGAGTCTGACAGCCATCCTGAAATATTTTTCCGCCTCCGCATAATTCTTGGAACGCATATATATACCGCCCAAAAGCTGAATGTCATAAACGCATTTTGAGATGCGGTTCAGAGACTTGTTGACCTGTAGCGAACGTTTCACATAGCTAATGGCTTCATCATAAAGCCTTAGCGCATCGAGCAAACGTCCCGTCTGACTCAAAATATTGGCAAGCAAGTCTTTATTGTCGGCATTTGCAGGAAAGTTTTCCAAAGCATCATGATAATATCCGAGCGCTTTGGGATAATCCCCTTTATCGCTGTTGACACGCCCGGCATAATACAAGGCTTCAGAATACAAAGTCCCCTCCGGATGAGCGGAATAATATTCGACGGCCCGTAAAATCACACTGTCCGATTCATGCTTAAAATATGCCTTATCCGCCGCTTTCGTAATCAGGAGATCCCGATGACGGGCTTCGCTTCGGAAAAGAGATTCTTCATCAATGCTGTCAAGCATCATGTATGCTCTCTTGGGATCTTCCGTCATTATTTCCTCTATATGCTGAAGGGGTGTCTCTTGTTTTCCTCCGGAACAAGAGGCCAAAACAATAATGCCAAGCAATACCAAACAATAAACAGGGATGATATGACAGATATATCGTTTCATAGACAATTCATAAACATTCTTACTTGCAAAGATAATCGTTTCTATATAATTTAAGTTTGTTTAAGAGTCGGGATTGTGCGCGATAGGCATTTTTTTGTTATTTTTGCATTCGGGAAAGTGTTTTCCCTTTACCCAGCCTATCATTATGTCATGGGAAAAATAATAGCAATAGCAAACCAGAAGGGCGGAGTGGGCAAAACCACCACCGCTTTCAACCTCGGCGCCTGCCTTAGCGTCGACGGCAAGCGTGTGCTCCTTGTCGACGCCGACCCGCAGGCCAACGCCACTTCGGGCATCGGCATGCAGCCCCAGCCTTCGGACGCCTCGGTGTATGAATGCCTCGTCGACGGATATCCCGCCGCCGATGCCATCATGCATTCCTCGATCGACGGCCTCGATATAATCTGCTCGCGCATCGACCTTGTCGGCGCCGAAGTGGAACTCATGAACCGCAAAGACCGCGAAAGAATCCTCCAGAGGATGCTCGCGCCGGTGAAGGATAACTACGACTATGTGCTCATAGACTGCTCTCCCTCGCTCGGCATCATCACCGTCAACGCCCTCACGGCCGCCGACTCGGTGCTGATTCCCGTGCAGGGCGAATATTTCGCGCTCGAAGGTATATCCCAGCTCCTCAACACCATCCGCATCATCAAGAGCCGTCTGAGCCCCGGTCTGGAGATCGAAGGCTTCCTGCTCACCATGTATGACGCCCGCCTGCGACTTGCAAACCAGATCTACGAGGAGCTTCGCGGACATTTCGGCAAAATGGTGTTCGACACGGTGATTCCCCGAAACATCCGTCTCTCCGAATCGCCGAGCCACGGACTGCCCGCTATCCTCTATGACCCCGACTCGCGCGGCGCCATAGCCTACGTGCAGCTCGCCAAAGAGTTGCAGACAAGAAACCGCAAAAAGAAAAATTGACAATGGCAACCAAACGCAACGCTCTCGGCCGCGGCCTCGACTCGCTGATCTCCATGGGCGACGTGCAGACCGGCGGCTCTTCGGCAATCTCTGAAATAGAGGTGGCGAGAATCGTCCCCAATCCGGACCAGCCGCGACGCACTTTCGACGAGGAGACCCTCGCCGAGTTAGCGGCCTCCATAGCCGAACTCGGAGTGGTGCAGCCTCTCACGCTACGCCTCGCCGACGACGGCGACTACCAGATAATCGCCGGCGAACGCCGCTGGCGCGCCGCCCGCATCGCCGGACTCAGAACCGTCCCGGCATACGTGCGCACCGTATCGGATTCCGAGATGACCGAGATGGCCCTGATCGAAAATATCCAGCGCGAGGACCTCAACGCCATAGAGGTGGCCCTCGGCTTCAAGAAACTGATCGACACTTACCACCTCACTCAGGAACGCCTCTCCGAACGCCTCGGCAAAAAGCGGGCCACCATCGCCAACCATCTCCGCCTGCTCCGCCTGCCGGCCGAAATACAGCTCGGCCTGCGCGACCGCAAGCTCGACATGGGCCATGCCCGCGCAATCCTCGCCATCGACGACCCCAAGATCCAACTCCGCGTCTACAAGCGCATTCTCAAGGAGGGACTCTCGGTGCGCGCCGTCGAGGAGCTCGGCCGACGCATGGCGGAAGAGACCGCCGTCAAGCCGGAAGGGGAAACGCAGAAGCCCTCCCGTCCCGCCGAACTCGACAGCCTCGAACGCGATTTCGCCTCCTATTTCCCCGTACCCGTGAAAGTGGCCCGCTCCCGCTCCGGCAAAGGCACGGTCACTTTCCGATTCTCATCCGACGATGAGCTCCACAGCCTCGTCAGAATTTTCGAACGCCTACGCCAATGACAAATCTTAGGCAGTTTTTGCTCCGCATCTCCGCTCCTTTCCGAGGAAACAGCCTGCTGCGTCCCTCGGAGAGCGCGATAATCGTGACCTTCTGCCTGCTTCTCATATTCCCCTACGGCTATCTCACGCCCCGCGCCGCGGCTCAGACCCCGATGCCCGACGGCCGGGAGCCCATCGCTCCCGTCGCTCAGGATTCCACCGTCTATCTCGATGCCGAGCTGGAGGTAAGGGCCAAGGAGGTTTCCGACTCAATCCCTCCCACAGAAGTGACTGCCGACGATTATCCCTACGGACTCGACGGCAAGAAACCCTTCAACCCCTCCCCTTCGAGAGCCGTATGGATGTCGGCGCTCTTCCCCGGTCTCGGACAGATCTACAACCGCCGCTACTGGAAACTCCCGATAGTGGTGGGCGGTTTCATGGGCCTCGGCTACGCCACCAACTGGAACAACAACCAGTATCAGGACTATATTCAGGGATACCGCGACCTGCTCGACAGCGACCCCTCGACCAAGAGCTATATGAACTTCTTTCCGCCGACAGTCAAGGAGGAAGATCTCGACAAGGAATGGCTCACGCGCACCTTCAAAAGCCGCAAGGACTATTTCCGCCGCAACCGCGATCTCTGCATAATCTGTCTGGTGGCT
>URNY01000145.1 GCA_900549375.1 uncultured Bacteroidales bacterium
CAAGCCTGCCATGACGATAGGTAATGGAAATCGATGTTCCATCGAATTTCATTTCGCCCACAATGCTGTAATCCTCCCCTTCGAGAGCTTTGTCCATACGGCCGAACCAATCGTCGACCTCGCCTATGGAATAGGTATTGGAAAGCGACATCATCGGTCGGGCATGAACCACGTGCTCAAATCCCTTGGTGAGGTCGGAGCCGACGCGTTGTGTAGGCGAATCCGGATCGGCGTATTCGGGATTTTCGGCTTCGAGACGTTCGAGCTCCTTGAGGAGCATGTCGAAATCCTTGTCGGCTATCGTGGGGGAGTTGAGAACGTAATAGCTGTGGTTATGCCGGTTGATTTCATCTCTGAGTTTCTCAATCCGGTCTTTGGGCGAATCAGACATATTCATCTGGGGTGTTATTCATTTTAAGGAACAGAGTCAAAAACGGAGCCGGGATAAGATATATCCCAAAGAAACAACGCTTGGGGAGGCATTGATGTTCCGGCTGCGCAACGGTCGCGGGCGCAGACGATTTCTCCGAAACCATCCATGGAGATATGTCCGCGGCCAACGTCGACAAGAGTCCCGACTACAGCGCGCACCATATTGCGGAGAAAACGGTCGGCACGGATCTTGAAAACGATGCCCGGAACACCGTAATCATTCTTCCATTCGCTCCATCCGGCTTCGCGGACATCGCAGATATTAGTGCGCGCATCGGAATGGAGCTTTGCAAAGGATGTGAAATCCTCAGTGTCGCGAAGCAGGGCTGCTGCAGCGTTCATCGCCTCCACGTCAAGGCGCGAAGGGGAGAACCAGCAGAATGGGAGGAAGGGGGATTTCTCGAATGCAACGAAATACCGGTATTCCCTTTCGGTGGCATCGAAGCGGGCGTGGGCATCGTCGGCAACGCGCAACACGTCGGCCACGGCGATATCGCGCCCGCAAAGCCTGGAGAGCGAGAGGAGAAAACGGCGGTGGTCGGCGATCGGCTCCGGAACATCGAAGTGGGCATACATCACGCGGGCGTTGACCCCCGTATCCGTTCTGCCGGCTCCGACAACGGATATCTTATCCCGGAGCACAGTCGACAGCGCGTCTTCGAGCACTTCCTGAACACTCACCGCATTCGGCTGTATCTGCCAGCCATGAAACGGCGTGCCATTGAAAGCGAGTCTGAGGAAATATCTCATGGTAAAGAGCCGGTCAGTCGCGTTCGAGATATGTTATTCCATAGAGTCCCGAGCGGTAGTTATTCAGGAACTGGCGCCCCTCTTCCGGGGTGATAATACCTTTTTTCATGGAAGCGGTGGCCCATGCCTCCAGATTGCGGACAAGTTTCTTGGGATTGTATTCCACATAATCGAGCACATCAGCCACAGCTTCTCCGTCGATGATCTGGGCTATTTCATAGCCATCCTTGGTAAGGGAGATATGCACTGCGTTGGTGTCGCCGAAGAGATTATGGAGGTCGCCGAGGATTTCCTGATAGGCGCCGACGAGGAATACTCCGAGATAGTAGGGCTCCTGTCCCTTCAGCTCATGCACGGGCAAAGAATATGAAGTGCCCTGCGGGGAGACAAAGTGATTGATTTTTCCGTCCGAGTCACAGGTTACGTCCTGAATGGTGCAATCGCGTGTCGGTTTCTCGTCGAGCCTGCTGATTGGCATTATTGGGAACATCTGGTCGATAGCCCATGAATCGGGCAACGACTGGAACAGAGAGAAGTTGCAGAAATACTTTTCCGGGAGCATGCGGGCCACCTTGCGCAATTCTTCCGGCGGATGCTTCATGGAGCGGGTCATGTCGCGGACATCCCTGGCCACCGACCAGAAGAGTTTCTCGATCTGGGCGCGTGTGCGCAGCGAGAGCAGTCCGAGGCTGAAAAGTTCGAGAGCCTCCTCGCGGATCTGGAGAGCATCGTGCCAGTCCTCAAAAACGCGCTGGGGGTCGATTTTGTCCCAGATGTTATAGAGCTCCACGGCGAGTTCGTGGGCATCCTCCTCAAGAGTGTCGTTATCGTTCCAGATCGGAAGGCGGGCGGTTTCGAGCACTTGTATGATAAGCACCGAATGATGGGCTGTGAGCGAGCGTCCGCTTTCAGTGATGATATTGGGTTGCGGAAGATCGTTCTTCAAGCAGACATCCACAAGAGCCGACACGGAATCGTTGACATATTCCTGAATGGAATAGTTCATGGAGTTTTCGCCCGAAGAGGAGCGGGTTCCGTCGTAATCCACGCCAAGACCTCCGCCAATGTCGACAAATTCAATGTTGAATCCCATTTTGGAAAGCTGCACATAGAATTGCATGGCTTCGCGCAGGGCGTTCTTTATGCGGCGGATTTTTGTGATCTGGCTTCCGATGTGGAAATGAATAAGCTTCAGGCTGTCGGTCATGTTGTTCTTCTCAAGGAAAGAAAGAGCGTCGAGAAGTTCGGAGGAATTGAGGCCGAATTTGCTGACATCGCCGCCCGACTCTTCCCATTTTCCGGAGCCGGAAGAGGTGAGCTTGATTCGTATACCTATTGTGGGGGTGATATTGAGGCGTTTCGAGACTTCAGCGATCAGCCGCAACTCGTTGAGCTTCTCGACAACGAGGAAGATGCGGCGCCCCATTTTCTGGGCAAGCAACGCGAGCTCGATATAATCCTCATCTTTATATCCGTTGCAGATGATGATGGAGTTTTCGTGGGTGTTGACGGCGAGGACGGCATGCAGTTCCGGTTTTGAGCCGGCTTCGAGGCCGATATCATATTTATTGCCGTGGCTCACAATCTCTTCGACCACGGGTCTCATCTGGTTCACCTTGATGGGATATACGATAAAGTTCCGTCCGGTGTATTCATATTCCTTGGCGGCACGTTTGAAACATTCGGAAATCTTGCGAATCCTGTCGTCAAGAATGTCGGGGAAACGCAAGAGGAGGGGAGCGTCGACATCACGGAGCTGAAGAGCGTCCATCACGTCCTTGAGGTCGACCGACGGGCCGCCCTCTTTAGGCGTGACCTGCACGTGCCCTTTCTCGTTGATTGAAAAATATTTAAGCCCCCATCCGGGAACATTGTAGGTTTCAGCGGAGTCTTCGATACGCCATTTTCTCATTTCTATCGGTTTTCTATGAAGCGGTTAATGGTAAAACAAATCAGGCGGAGGGAGGTTCGGCGTTTCTTCCGAGCAGTTCGATGCGGTCGACGATAATCTCGGTTTTGCGCCTTGATATATTCATTTTGTCTTTATATTCGCGTGTACGCAACCTTCCTTCCACGTAGAGTCTCGTGCCTTTCCGGATATATTTTTCGGCGAGTTCGGCATTGCGCCCCCCCATCACCAGAGAGTGCCATTCCGTAACCTCTACCGCTGAGGAAGCGTAGCGTTCGTTGGTGGCGAGCGATACGAATGCCACCGTTTTCTCTTTTTCCGGATATCTTAATTCCGGGTCGGCCCCGACATATCCGAGGAGTATCACCTTGTTTACTGACATATCTGGAATAGATTGGCTGGTATTGATTTCTTAGAATTCGGAAGCCTTGAGGGAGAGCCCCGTTTTCTCATGGAGGCCGAAAAGAAGGTTCATGATATGGACTGCCTCACCGGCTCCTCCACGCATCCTCGGGTCGGCCACGGAGCGGATGCACAGGTTGCGGTCATCGGTCTTACGGATCGAGAATACGCATTTTTCCGTGCCGGCGGTTTCCTTCGGAACGGCATCGGAAAGAACCGGAAACGCGAAGTTGTGATCGTCGTACATCTCGAACATCTCTGCGATATTAGGCATGTCGACGCCGCATTCCATTGTAATGTCGGCTGTCATGAGTCGGTCGTTGCCCGATGGCTTGAAGCTGATGCGGGGCATTCCGCGGAAGCTTAGCTGCACTTCGGAGAGTGTATTCTCGATCTGGATGGCAGCTGCTGCGGCATGCGACGCGATAATGTCGTCGGGAGCTGTCACCTCGATTCTGAGCGAGGCATTGACGAGCATATGGCAGGCGAGAGGATATAGCGGCACCAGCACTGCCGAAGCGGGGGCTGCCGGGACGTAAGCCGCCGTGGAGCCTCTCACGAGAAGCTTACGGTTGATCTCCGGAAGTCCGAACACGAATCCGGCTGCCGATTCATCGAGTTCAGGCATAGGGGAGAGAAGCACTATCTTTAGTTCCGGACGGGCGAGCTTGAGGGCATATAGCTCGGCGGCGCTCATCTCGGGACCGCCGACAAAGAGTATGTCGCATTTCGAGGTCGCTGCCCGGCGAGTTGAAAAAAACAGAGGAGCCTCGCCGATAAGGCCGTGGTGAACAGACAAGGCGGAAACTCCCTCCTTGCCGTGTGCTGATATGGAAACAATCTCCACTTCGGGATGATTCACCAGGATCCTGAGAAGTTCTCCGGCAATGGGAGTATCGGCTCCCGAAACGGCTGCTTTAATCATTTTTAATCTAAATAAATTAAACAGGTCCTCAGTAAGAGGGTATTTTTTGATCGAGCGGGAGCAGACGCGAGAATACGGCACGTGCTTTTTCGTGCGATACGTCTTCACGCAGAATGGCAAATATCGTGTCGGAGCCGGGGATGGTGCCGAGAATCTCCGGGGCGTTGCTCATGTCTATGTCGTAGGCCAGTCCCGCGGCATATCCGTTGCGGGTCTTGATCACGGCCACGTTTTTCGATAAGGTAAGCGAGATGAAGCCACTCTGATAATTGGCGTTCATGGGGAGCTGGCCTTTGGAGAGGAGTTTATCCTTAAGAGAATTGCTGTCGGGAAGCATGTACATGTAGCCTCCGCGGTCGGTCGGAATCTTGGTGGTCTTAAGCATTTTAAGGTCGCGCGACAAAGTGGCTTGCGTAACCGAGAATCCGGCTTCCTCGAGAAGGCGGGCGAGTTCTTCATGACTGCCTATGCATTTGTTTTTAATCAGGTCTACCATCATTTCGACCCTTTGCTTGCGGTTCTTCATTCGATTTTCGATTATTGTTGTGCAGTTTTACATGTATTTTGCAGGTATATGCAAAATTAACAAAATAATCGGAGAATATGAATTTTAATTAAATAAAAATTCAAGTCTTTGAAGCGGTTTAATTATTCGCCATTCTCAATACGGTCGATTTCGGCTTTTAGGCGGGCGGCCTCCTCATAATCCTCGTTTTCGGCAGCCTTCTGCATCATTGCCCGCAGTTTTTCGACAGAAACGAGCGATGTTTCCTGTTCGGGGATATGCACTTCGGTCTCCTTCGCATTCTCATGGCTTTCATTCTCCTCGGGGTCGAAACCGGCTTCTTCGAGCACTTCCGATGACGTATATATCGGCGCGTCGGCGCGGATAGCCAGAGCGATGGCATCCGACGAGCGGGAGTCGACAGTCCTTGTCTGCGAGCCGTCGGTGAATATGAGGTCTGCGGCAAAAACGCCCGAAGGGAGGCGCCGGATCTCTATTTCCTTGAGCCTGATGCCGAATTCCTCCATGAAATTTATCATCATGTCGTGGGTAAGAGGTCTTGGGGTCACAACCTCCTGAAGCTTGCATTCGATGGCCTGCGCTTCCGGGTAGCCTATGATGATGGGTATGCGGCGCGTGCCGCCGGCCTGCCGGAGAATCACGGCGTATACGCCCGATTCTATCTGATTGTAGGTGATTCCTACGAGTTCAAGTCTGCATCTTGACATATCGCTATTGCTTGACATATGGCTGTTGTTTGTGTCGGTGGCGGGATTCAGGCAGAGATATCATGCCGGAACCCAGACATAATTCATTATCGGGAGAGTATATAATCGCGAACTGTCCCGGTGCTATTCCCTGTACATCCGTCGATGAAAGAACAGTGAATGAGCCGTCGTGGTTTTTGCGAAGCATGGCGTCGCGGAATTCCGGGGTGTGTCTTGTCTTGAAAGAGACAGGAATTGTGGTTTCCTCTCCGCCGAATGGCGAACCGGAAATCCAGTGCATCTCCTCTACGGGAATCTCTCGGCCATATTGCAGGCGCGTGCCATAGCCGTTGGAGACATATATGGCATTGTCGCGGATATTCTTTTTGACCACATACCATGGTCCTCCGCTGAGCCCGAGACCTTTTCTCTGACCGATGGTATAGAACCAGTAGCCGCGGTGGGTTCCGATCTTGCGGCCGGTTTCGATTTCGATCACCGGACCTTCTCTGACTCCCAATTTGCGTTCAATAAAGTCGGCATAGTCGATCTTGCCCTTCTTGTCTACCGTCACGTTCTCCAGCAGCGCGTTGCGGCGGATGGCGTTCCAGATGTCGGGCTCGTTCTCCTGCGAGAGGTTGATAACCTTGGCGTAGCAGCCGCCCTCGAAG
>URNY01000146.1 GCA_900549375.1 uncultured Bacteroidales bacterium
CCGTAGTGTCGGAACACACCGAAGAGGCAGCAATGCCCTGAAGGGAACAGCATAGCGCCGCACATATAGCCGACGGCAAAAATATTTCTTTTGAAAACCTGAAGACTGCCATATATGTCCTCTTTTCCTCGAAAGAGTTCAACCACATATTCTGAAACCGGCAGGTCTTCGGACTTGTTTCAGTTTCCGGCATGCCTTCCCGGCTCTGCGAGCCAGTGGCAATAAAGATTTTTGCCGAAACCGCGATGAAACTTACCGCAGCGGGACTGTCCGGGATTCTCACCCGGTTCCCTTTTAATGGCCATAGGCCAACCGTTTTCGGACGCAAAGATAATACAACTCTGCGAATCAAGCAACCCTCTCCTCAAAAAAGTGCACAAAAAAACGGCACGGCCGATCCTCGCCGGATCTGTCGTGCCGCCATATATAATTATAATAAGGTATTTTTCAGTTTCGCATCAGAGTTGCTTGAGAGGCTTTATGTCGAGCTTCACGGGCTTGATCATGTTTTCAGGAGCGAGAATCGTGTCGAGATCCTCTTTGGAGAGGATTCCATGTTCAAGCACGAGATCGTAGACGCTGCGGCCTGTTTCGAGAGCCTCTTTGGCAATCTTCGTGGAGTTCTTGTAGCCAATTACGGGATTGAGGGCCGTAACGATACTGATGCTGTTGCGCGTCTGCACCTTGCAATGCTCCTCGTTGGCGGTGATGCCTTCGATGCAGCGGGTGCGCAGGGTTGCGAAACCGTTTATCATGAGATCGACGGATTCGAAATCGCACTGGGCCATTACGGGCTCCATGGCGTTGAGTTCCATCTGGGCTGCATCGCCGGCCATAGTGACGCAAAGCTCGTTGCCGATCACTTTATAGCATATCTGGTTCATGACCTCCGGAATAACGGGGTTGACCTTTCCGGGCATGATCGACGAACCGGGCTGCATCGGCGGCAGGTTGATTTCGCCCAGACCGCAGCGCGGACCGCTGGCGAGCAGACGGAGGTCGTTGCAGATCTTGTTCATCTTCACGGCCACGCGCTTCAATGCGGAAGCATAGCCCACGAGGCACGATGTATCGGAAGTAGCGCCCACGAGGTCGTGTGCCAGCTTGATGTTCCACCCTGTGATTTCAGCCAGAGCGGCCACGCATTTCTCGGCATATCCGGGTTCGGCGGTGATTCCCGTACCGATTGCTGTCGCGCCCATATTGACAGTCAGGAAATCTTCCGCTGCCTCGTCGAGATGTTTGATCTCATCCTCGAGAATCGATGCGAAACCGCTGAAAGTCTGGCCTAATGTCATAGGAACCGCATCTTCGAGCTGAGTGCGGCCGATTTTAACGATATGCTTGAATTCTTCGGCCTTGCGGCGCAGAGAATCGATAAGCACGCGGTAATGCTCCACGAATTTGAGATGCGTATAATACATTCCGATATGGATGGCCGTGGGATATGCGTCGTTGGTCGACTGCGCGCAGTTCACGATATCATTCGGCGAGCAATACTGGTATTCGCCGCGCTTGTGGCCCATGATCTCAAGCGCGCGGTTGGCAATCACCTCGTTGGCGTTCATGTTGGTGGTGGTGCCGGCGCCTCCCTGAATCATGTCGATGGGGAACTGGTCGTCGAGTTTGCCTTCGATCATCTCACGGCATGCCTCTTCCACGGCTCTCTTCTGCTCGTCGGAAATGAGACCGAGCTCATAATTTGCCCTGATGGCGGCTAATTTTGTAATCGCCAGACCTTTTATAAAGAGCGGATACTCATTGAGATGAAATTTGCTTATCTCGAAATTCTCAATGCCTCTCAGGGTCTGAACGCCGTAAAGGGCACATTCGGGGACTTCCTTGGGGCCAAGAAGGTCCGATTCAACACGGAATTTTCCTTCGCAATTGCTTTTCATGACTTTTATGATTTATGGTAATGTGATAAGGTTTTCACTTTCAATGAGATTGTTTCGAACGGCACGTCGTGCCGTTCGAAGCAATCCACTAATTTAAGCCTATTTTTCCACATTCCCAAGTTTTTTTTATTTTTTTGTCTTCTCGTATTCCGCATAATAGCCATCCAGGATGGAACGCAGGGCGCTGCCGATCTTCAGATATGCGCTTTCATCAAGATTGGCAAGCGAAGCCCTTACCGACCAGCTCGGACCGTCGAATCCACTGCCGTTGAGGAGCACGACCGATGTCCTTTCGGCAAGTCTCATCACTATGTCGAGAGGATTGAAGTTAGCCTTGAGCCATTCGCAGAAATCTTTTCCATAAATCTTCGCGCCCCATACCATGAGGTCGATCTCACTGTAATAGCCCACGCGCATATCGTCGGGAACCAGTCTGAATCCCGTTCCTTTCCACAGAGCGTCGAGGCGGTCGTGGATCATGGTCTGCATCTTGTTTTTATATACATCATCCGTATCGAGCAGACACATCAGGGCGAACAGCGACATCTGGATCTGTTGCGGAGTCGACAGCCCGGCAGTATGGTTCAGGGCCACCGACCGGCTGTCGGCCACCATGCGGTCGATGAAAGAGATTTTATCGGGCTCAAGCGAGAGCGAACCGTAGCGCTTTCGCAGGTCGGCGCGATCGGCCTCCGGTTCGGCCGCTATGAGACGGTCGAATATATTCTCTCGGGCAGCGGCAATGACGGCAAGACGCCACCCCGTCGCACCGAAATATTTGGAGAAAGAATAAACGCAAAGGGTGTTCTGCGGCAGTACATACATCAGGCTCTTGAAGTCCTTTGCGAAAGTGCCGTAAACATCATCGGTTACGATCATCAGGTCCGGATTATCTTTCTTTACCACATCCACAATATAGTCCAGACAATGGCTGTCGAGACGATAGCTCGGCGGATTCGAAGGATTCACAAGGAACACGAGCTTCACTTTCGGATCGCGGAGTTTATCCATCTCCGATTCAGGATACTGCCATGTATGATAACCCTCACCGTCGAGGGAGTCGGCAGCTATCTTCACCACATCGAATTCATATCTGTCGAGTTCGGGAATCTCGATGTACGGGGTGAATATAGGTGTCATAAGGGCTATCCTGTCACCTTTCGAGAGCAGATGGTTGGCTTCGAGGGAATCGAATATATAGCACATGGCGGCGGTGCCTCCCTCGGTTGCGAAGAGGTCGTATTCTTCTCCGAGACCTTTGGCATCGCATCCCATTTCACGGGCGAGATAAGCCCTGACGACCCTTTCGGCATACGTCAGCATCCGTACAGGCGTGGGATAATGATCACCTATGATGCCGTCGGCCCATTCGTATGCAAGGTCATCGATGTCTATTCCGAGTTTCTTCTCGCAATAATCGAGGGAATCGGCCAGCAGTCGGGCTCCTCTTCGGCCTGAATTGTCGGAAAGGAAGTCACGCAGACGTTTTCCGGCACCCTCGGGCGAGGGACATCCGGCCACTCCGGGTTTCATATACATCTCCTCCCGGCATTCTTCCATGGCCCAGAGGCCGAGCAGGAAGAAAGCATCGCGCGGGGCTGTCGCAATCCAGTCGGGATTGCCTCTGCCCGCATTGAGATATGTATTGGTGGAGAGACGCGCGTCTTTTTTGGCAAGCTCGATAAGAGTGTTCTTTATTTCAAATGGACTCATTCCCGAGAGTTTGTCTTCATACTCGCGTGTCTCGTCTTTCTTATCCATAGTATCCATAAGATTTTCGTTTTTTATAGTTTTTTATTTTGTATCAAACAATTCAACATTCAAAATTCAAAATTCAACATTCAACATTCAACATTCAACATTCAACATTCAACATTCAACATTACATTATGATTGCCATCGCCACCGCCATCAGGATCAGCAGAGTGTTTCCTATAGCATATGTGATCGTATATCCCATGGCCGGAAGCGTCGACCCCACGGCATCCTGAATAGCTCCGAGCGAAGCGGTGGTGACTCGTGCGCCCGCATTGCACCCCAGATTTATAGCCGGAGGGAACTTGAAAAGTTTGTCGCCCATCCAGATTCCGATTAAAAGAGGCACGGTTGTTGCAATTATGCCGGCAACGAAAAGCATCCAGCCCACTTTCTCTATGCCTTGAACGAATGTCGGTCCGGCCTGAATGCCGATAACTGCGATAAACATATTCAGGCCGAGGTTATTGAGAATCCATAAAGAGGAGCTCGGAATTCGTCCGAAAGTCGGATGCTTCGACCTCAGCCAGCCGAACACGAGACCCGCGATAAGCGCGCCGCCCGAAGTTGACAGGCTCACAGGAATGCCCCCGAGATGAAGCGTGATCGCGCCGATGAGTGCTCCGATAAAAATTCCGAGCCCTACAAACACCATATCGGTCTGGGTTGTCGGGCGGTCGATATATCCGATTGCCGAGGCCGCGGCCTTTATCTCATTCGGGAAAGCCTGCAGAGTCAGCACATAACCGCGATGAAGCTCGGTCTTGGCGAGCACCGGAAGCGGAGCGCCGTTCGAAGAGGCGAGACCCGCTATAAGCACGCCGCGCATCTGGGGAAGTTTACGCAACTGATCGATCGTGATGCCGTCGAGATTCTTTCTGGCTATCATCACCGGCACTTTCTCGATCGGGAATTCGAGCAACGCGGCGTCCGCCACCTCCGGGCCGATCCAGCTCTCATCAAGCACAATCGTTTCCCTGCGTCCGCTCAACACTATCTCATCCTCCTTGCCAACCTTAATATCCGGCTCGGGCTCGTTCACTATCTTACCGCCAACACGGATTCTTTCCACAAACGCACGTCTGCCCAAACTTTCTATTTTGGCCTCTATCTCTGCTATGGTGCGTGGAGAATCGAAAAACTCTCCTTCCGTCTTATAAGCCCTGTAGACCACCGGGCGCAGAGCGTTGATATAAGCCGGATCGTCGGAAATGTCGCTCTGGTTCATCTGAGCGGCCAATTCGGCCGTCTGCTGCCTCACCTTCTTGAGTCCTCCCAGCATCACCGGGCCTAACGAGCCGAGAATCCAAGCAGAACCGATCGTCCCGAAGATATAGGTAACGGCATAGCAGACGGGAATGATATTGCTCCATGCCGCTTTGTCGGCTGCGGAGGCGCTCATGTTGCCTATGGCATCCTGCCCCACCCCTATCACGGCCGAAATTGTCTGCGCGCCGGCGAAAAGTCCGAGTGCTTCTCCAATATTATAATGGAAAAGAAGTGCCGTTCCCCATGTGACAAGGAAACAGACCACGCACATCACCACGGCAAAAAGCACCTGCTTCAGTCCCGAGCCGCGCAAAGCCCTGAAGAATTCCGGGCCGACACTGTAACCGATGGCAAAAAGAAACAGGAGGAAAAACACGGATTTGACAGGGCCCGAGATCGGGATGTCGAGCTGACCAACAAGGACGCCGACGAGAAGAACCGACGTGACCGTACCAAGAGAGAACGTCTTGTATTTCAGCTTGCCGATCCAGAAACCGAGACCAAGCGTAAGAAAAATTGCAATCGACGGATAGTCGCGGAGAGTCTGCACAAACCAGTCCATAGGCAAATCAATTTATTGTTATTTCCACACAATTGATAACAATCCCGATGAGTTTCAGGTTTAGACTCTGCTCCTTAAAATTTCGGAGTCGCAGGGATGGCGATTTTTGAGCATTCCCTCGCACGATTCCTGATACAACATTAAAAACCAACATTATTAATTTATGTTAAACAACATCCTCTTTTTGAAAACAATTTTTAAACCATACGCGCCCGCGAGCCGTTTACTAAATAGCATTGTATATAATCCGTCTGGTTTTATATAACTCACCTGATTATTCTGACACATCAAATGATTCTACAATTACTGTTTGTACTCGCCGCCATTATAGTCGGAGCGCGACTGGGCGGTATCGGTCTCGGCGTGATGGGCGGCGTGGGAATGGCGATTCTCGTATTTGTATTCGGACTGGAGCCTACTTCTCCCCCTATCGATGTAATGCTAATGATAGCCGCGGTTATTTCCGCCGCCGCCGCCATGCAGGCCGCCGGAGGACTCGACTATCTTGTAAAGATTGCCGAGAAACTGCTGAGGAAGAACCCCTCGCAAGTAACGATAGTAAGCCCGCTTGTGACCTACGTTTTCACATTTCTCGCCGGAACGGGACATGTGGCCTATTCAGTACTACCGGTAATCGCCGAGGTGGCACGCGAAACGAAAATACGGCCGGAGCGGCCTCTGGGAATCGCCGTCATAGCCTCTCAGCAGGCCATCACCGCCAGTCCTATCTCGGCGGCAACAGTAGCTCTTCTCGGACTTCTCACAGGCTTCGACATCTCCCTCTTCGATATCCTTAAGA
>URNY01000147.1 GCA_900549375.1 uncultured Bacteroidales bacterium
GGGAAAATTCGTGCTTGACGGCGATACCATCCAGTTGCCTCGCAACAACTTCGGACATTGTCTGCACGGCGGCACGGAAATGGGAACACTCGGCTGGCAATATCGTGTTTATAAAGTTGAGGAATATAACGATTCCTCTCTTACAATCTCCATTGATTCGCCCGACGGCGACAACCAGTTCCCCGGAAATGTAAAGGCATTTGTTACGTATACTTTGCGCGGCGACAACTCGCTCCGCATAGATTACAAGGCAACGACCGACAAACCTACCATCATCAACATGACGAATCATTCCTATTTTAATTTGTCGGGAGATCCGGAGCTCAGCGTTCTTGATGAAAAAGTCTGGATCAATGCATCCAACTATACCCCTGTGGACAGCACATTTATGACGACGGGGGAGATTGCGGGCGTGAAAGACACTCCGTTTGATTTCACTGTAGAGAAACTATTAGGTAAAGATATCACATCGGATTTCGTCCAGATAAAGTATGGCAACGGTTATGACCATAACTTTGTGCTGGATACGGACGGCGACCTCTCTAAACCGGCAGCGCGCGTATCCGATCCCCGTTCGGGTATCGTACTCGAAGTATTCACAAATGAGCCGGGAATCCAGTTCTATACAGGCAACTTCCTTGACGGCACCGTAAAGGGTAAGAAAGCAAAAATCTATAATCAGCGTCATGGACTCTGCCTCGAGACGCAGAAATATCCCGATACTCCCAATAAACCTCAGTGGCCAAGCTGCGTGCTTCGTCCGGGAGAGGAATACAACAGCACGTGCATTTTCAAATTTTCCACAAAATAACCTTAAAACTGACTAACATCAAGAAACTATGGGTGCATTGGATTGGGTTGTTATAGGTCTTTTCGCCTTAGCCCTCATTCTCATCATTCTCTGGGTATCTCGCCAGAAACAGAACACGGCCTCCGATTATTTTCTCGGGGGCAAAGACGCGACATGGATTGCGATAGGCGCGTCGATATTCGCATCAAATATCGGATCTGAGCATCTGATCGGACTTGCCGGCTCGGGTGCCTCAAGCGGTATGGCAATGGCCCACTGGGAAATCCAGGGGTGGATGATCCTTATTTTGGGATGGGTCTTCGTGCCGTTCTACACAAGGTCGATGGTATATACAATGCCTGAGTTCCTCGAACGCCGTTATAACGGTGCATCGCGCACGATTCTCTCTCTTATCTCACTTATCAGCTATGTGCTCACCAAGGTGGCCGTTACCGTTTATGCCGGAGGCCTGGTTTTCCAGCAGGTATTCGGAATAGACACTCTCTGGGGCATCGACTTCTTCTGGATAGCCGCTATCGGTCTTGTTGTGATTACAGCAATATATACCGTGCTCGGAGGTATGAAATCGGTGTTGTATACATCTATACTCCAGACGCCTATTCTTCTTCTCGGTTCGCTTATAATCCTTGTACTGGGATTGAGGGAACTCGGCGGATGGGACGAGATGATGCGTGTCTGCTCTGCTGTTGAAGTGAATGATTACGGAGATACGATGACAAACCTTATCCGCAGCAATTCCGATTCCGACTTCCCGTGGCTCGGTGCTCTCATCGGCTCCTCCATTATCGGATTCTGGTACTGGTGTACCGACCAGTTCATCGTGCAGCGCGTTCTCTCCGGCAAGGACGAGAAACAAAGCCGCCGAGGAACAATTTTCGGTGCTTATCTCAAGCTCCTCCCCGTGTTCCTGTTCCTCATTCCGGGTATGATAGCTTTCGCGCTCAATCACGAAGGTATTGTGGTTAATGGTGAGGTGTTCCGCCTTTCGGAGCCCGACGCCGCTTTCCCGACACTTGTCGCCAAACTGCTTCCTGCCGGTGTGAAAGGTCTTATTGTCTGCGGTATTCTTGCTGCACTGATGTCATCGCTTGCATCTCTCTTCAACTCATCCTCCGCGTTGTTCACCATCGACTTCTACCAGCGTTATCATCCGAAGACAGCTCCCAAGAAACTTGTACGCATCGGACAGGTAGCCACGGTGGTTATCGTACTTCTCGGAATTCTCTGGATTCCCGTGATGCGTTCGATGGGAGATGTTTTGTATACTTATCTTCAGGAAGTTCAGTCCGTGCTTGCTCCGGGAATTGCAGCCGCATTCCTTATGGGTATTGTCTGGAAACGCACATCCGCACAGGGCGGTATGTGGGGCCTGATCGCAGGTCTTGCCATCGGTCTCACTCGTCTGAGTGCCAAAATCTGGTATGACTTCAACCCGGTGGCCGGCGACCACTCATGGTTCCAGTATATGTTCTACGACTGCAACTGGCTCTTCTTCTGCGGCTGGATGCTTCTGTTCTGTCTTGCTGTGGTATTCGTGGTTTCGCTCTTTACCAAAGCTCCCGATCAGAAAAAGATTCAGGGCCTTGTGTTCGGAACTTCTACTCCCGAGCAGCGCCTTGCAACCCGTCAGAGCTGGAATGCCTGGGATATCATAAATTCGATAATAATCCTTGGTATAACCGTGGCCTTCTACATTTATTTCTGGTGATAAATATTATTGAGAAATGACAGCAGACACTTCAAACCATCAGAAGAACTATTACGAATCTCACGACCGACTGTTCGTGAGTGTGGACTGCATAGTCTTCGGATTGAACGGGAATGAATTGCAGTTGCTGCTGATAAAGCGTGATTTTGAACCCCACAAAGGGCAATTATCGCTCATGGGCGGATTCGTCAAGGCCGATGAAAGCGTCGACGATGCTGCGCGGCGTGTTCTGAAGGATCTCACAGGCCTCGAAGGTGTCTACATGAATCAGGTAGGCACTTTCGGAGAGGTCGAAAGAGATCCCGGCCAACGAGTGGTCAGTGTGGCTTATTCGGCATTGCTGAATTTTCCAGATATTGACCATGAGACAGTTCGCGCACATAACGCACAATGGGTAAGCATCGATGAAATACCCAAGTTATGTTTCGATCACAACAAAATGATTGAAAAGGCAATTGTCAAACTTGGTCAGAAATTCAGGGTGGAACCTCTTGTGTTCAATCTTCTCCCCGATCGGTTCACTCTTACGCAATTGCAGCAACTCTACGAGGTGATGCTCGGAACGAAAATTGATAAACGCAATTTCCGCCGTCGAGCGCTTGAAAACAGTTGTATTGTACCGACCGATATGGTCGATAAGCATAATTCCCGTCGCGGAGCACGTCTTTATGTCTATTCTCCGGAAGAATCAAAAAATGAACATTTTAAAATTTAGACACCGTTCGTTAAAGTCATAAATATGCTTGATGAATTAAAAGAGAAAGTATTCAAGGCCAACCTTGACCTTGTGAAACATGGCCTTGTGATATTCACGTGGGGAAATGTCTCGGGCATCGACCGCGAGAAGGGACTTGTTGTTATCAAGCCCAGCGGCGTGAGCTATGATGAGATGAAAGCCGATGATATGGTTGTTGTTGATCTTGCCACAGGCAAGGTTGTGGAAGGAAGTCTTCGTCCTTCGTCCGATACGCCGACACATCTTGCCCTTTACCGCGCATGGCCTGAAATAGGGGGAGTGGTTCATACCCATTCAACGTATGCAACAGCATGGGCACAGGCGGGGAAGGGGATTCCCAATATCGGAACTACACATGCCGACTATTTTCATGAGGCGATTCCCTGCACACGCGATATGACCGAGGCCGAGGTTAAGGGGGACTATGAACTTGAGACCGGCAATGTCATTGTGGAAAGATTTAGCGGAATAAATCCTGTCCATACTCCGGGGGTACTTGTAAAAAACCACGGACCATTCTCATGGGGTACAAGTCCTGCGGATGCCGTGCATAACGCGGTGGTTATGGAGCAGGTGGCAAAAATGGCTCATATAGCTTTTCTCGTCAATCCGGATCTGACTATGAATCCGCTTCTTGTGGAGAAACATTTCTCGCGCAAGCATGGGCCCAATGCTTATTACGGACAGAAGAAATAGTGTATAAAGGGAAAACTATCAAATTACGAATAACATTAAAATAAATGACCATGAATATTTTTGATCAATATGAAATCTGGTGGGTAACCGGCGCCCAGCTTCTTTACGGAGGCGATGCCGTTTTGAAAGTTGACTCTCATTCCAAAGATATGGTAGAAGGCCTTAACAAATCCGGTTTACTGCCGGTTAAGGTTGTTTACAAAGGGACAGCAAATTCTTCAAAAGAGGTGAGCGACATTATGAAAGCCGCCAACAATGATGCCCGTTGCGCCGGCATCATTACCTGGATGCACACTTTCTCACCCGCCAAGATGTGGATTCACGGTCTGCAGCAGCTCAAAAAGCCGCTTCTGCATTTCCATACGCAGTATAATGCCGAGATCCCATGGAATGAAATCGATATGGATTTCATGAACCTGAACCAGAGCGCACATGGCGACCGCGAGTTCGGGCATATCTGCACACGCATGAGAATTCGCCGCAAAGTAGTGGTAGGTCATTGGACGGATCCCGAAGTGCTTGCCAAGATCGCTGTCTGGGAGCGTGTTGCCGTGGCATGGGCTGATGCTCAGGATATGCTTATCATCCGTTTCGGCGACCAAATGAACAACGTGGCTGTCACCGACGGCGACAAAGTAGAGGCTGAACAGCGTCTCGGCTATCATGTGGATTATTGCCCGGTAAGCGAACTGATGGAATATCATAAGAAAGTGGAGGAATCCGCGATCGACGAACTTACAAAAGAATATTTCTCGCTTTATCCGCACGATGCATCGCTCGAAGATAAAAGGGGAGAAGGTTACAAATCAGTCAGGAATGCAGCTCACGCAGAGCTTACTCTGCGTGCCGTTCTCAAAGCTAAAGGCGCCAAAGGTTTCACAACCAATTTCGACGATCTCGGAACAGATGATATAAACGACCCGAAATTCGTAGGTTTCGACCAGATACCCGGTCTTGCCTCCCAGCGTCTTATGGCCGAGGGCTATGGTTTCGGAGCAGAAGGCGACTGGAAATCGGCCGCTCTTTACCGCTCGGTATGGGTAATGTCGGAAGGCAAGGCTTGTTCCTTCCTTGAAGACTATACTCTTAACTTCAACGGCAAAGAGAGTTCGATTCTTCAGGCACATATGCTCGAGGTATGTCCACTGATAGCTGAGGAGAAACCGCGTCTTGAAGTGCACTTCCTCGGAATCGGTATCCGCAAAGCTCAGACCGCACGCCTTGTGTTCACATCGCGTCCCGGAAACGGTGTGACCGCTACTGTAGTGGATCTCGGCAACCGTTTCCGTTTGATTGTAAACGATGTCGAGTGCGTAAAATCCAAACCGATGCCCAAACTCCCGGTAGCCTCTGCTCTCTGGAAACCGATGCCTGACTTTGAGATAGGAGCCGGCGCATGGATTCTTGCCGGAGGAACCCATCATTCATGTTTCTCCTACAATCTTTCAGCTGAATATTGGGAAGATTATGCAGAAATCGCAGGCATAGAGATGGCACACATCGACTGCAACACCACAATTCCGGAATTCAAGAATATGCTTCGCTGGAATGAGGTTTATTATATGCTCAACAAATTTTAAGCATGGACGCTAAAGAAACAATCAAAGAGGGTAAAGCCGTGCTCGGAATCGAGCTCGGTTCTACCCGCATAAAGGCTGTGCTTATCGACCGGGATAACCGGCCGATAGCACAGGGAGCCCATGAATGGGAAAACCAGCTTGTCGACAATCTCTGGACCTATAGCATCGATGCCATTTGGTCGGGGATTCAGGATTGCTATAGCGATCTCCGCAAATCAGTAAAAGAACAATATGGAATAGAGATCGAGACAGTAGCCTCGATAGGAGTAAGTGCGATGATGCACGGCTATATGCCGTTCAATGCAGCCGGAGAACTTCTGGTGCCTTTCCGTACCTGGAGAAATACACAGACATCCGAAGCCTGCAGGAAGCTGATCCCGGTATTTAATTTCAACATTCCCCAGCGATGGAGCATTGCACATCTGTATCAGGCTATTTTGAGCGGAGAAGATCATGTGAAGGATATCGCATTCTTCACCACACTGGCAGGATACATTCACTGGAAGCTGTCCGGAGAAAAGGTGCTGGGCATCGGTGAGGCAGCAGGTATGTTCCCCATTGATTCCACCATTATGGATTTTGATCAGAAGATGCTGGATCAGTTCGATGGCTTACACAATTTTGACTGGAAGATCCGCGATATTCTGCCCAAGGTACTGGTAGCC
>URNY01000148.1 GCA_900549375.1 uncultured Bacteroidales bacterium
TAAAAGAGAAAGCCGCATCGTAATTACGATGCGGCTTTCTCTTTTGTTTTTCAGTAGCGAGAGGGGGGCATGATCCCCCGACCTCCGGGTTATGAATCCGACGCTCTAACCAACTGAGCTATCCCGCCGTTTATTGCTGATCGGGCTTTATTTCCCGATTTGCGAGTGCAAAGTTATATATATTTCTTGATATTGCAAAGAAATCATCGAAAATTTTGATTAATTTTGAAAATCATTACCCGAAAGCCGGGTGCTCGTTTTTTTAGAATATGTCAGTAATTACAAGATTAATAATAACTTTTGCGGCGTGTATATCGATCTTTGGTTGTTCCACCGGAATAGAAAGCACCAAGACGATAACATTATCACGCTATGAGAAGAAGCAGATGGAACCAACCCCCGAGGAGAAGCTTCTGGCCGACATAGAGCCGGTGAAACTGCGCGACTGGCAACCGGGAAAGCGCTTTCTTGTAGCCGACAAAAGAGTGGCGCTTGTTTTTGATGCCGCTACGGTAGGTCCGGAGGATGAGAATCTCGAGGGAGTGGTGTTGGAATACGCAGGAACAGCTTCCAAACCGACCCCCGGCGGGTTGGATGAGCTGGTTGTGCTTTTCCGTCACGGCAACCGTGTGTACCGCTATTCCACAGGTAAGGGCGCCGCAACGGGAGTCCTGACGAGCGGCGATGTGCCAATGCTTATAGATATGGATATAGTGGCCCGTGTAGATTCTCTATTGAAAGGCCGTAAGGTTTGGACGTTGTCGCAACTATGGTATGACCGCGCCGGCAACAAGTTGCGGGGACGTAAGTTCGTGCCGGTGACGATAGATTCCGTGGTGCCCGGAACAATGGTGTTCCCGCTCAGAATAGATGTTACTGATTCTGCCGGACAGAAGGCCATGTTCTATATGAACGTCAGCAACGCCGGTATAGAGAGTCGCACATTTCGCAATCTCTTCAGTCTCTCCGATCCACATGATAAATATCCGACGATCGATCCGGAAGTGTGGGAGCTCATCAAGGAGGGGAAAGTGCGTCTCGGTATGACAAAGGATGAATGCAAACTCTCCCTCGGCAATCCTTCGGATGTGGACTCCGGCCATGACTGGAATTCCACTATAGATTTCTGGCAATATTCAAACGGAACGTTCTTGCGGTTCAGCGACGGCTTGCTTGTCGATTTCCGAAATTGAAACTATAGAAATATATAATTATGAGCAGTTATAATTACAATATAGAGAAAGACAAGGATATAACATCGCTTACCACTTTCGGCATACCTGTAAAGGCAAGATTCTTTGCCGAGTATTCATCAGAGAAGGAATTGCTCGCTATTTCAAGAAGCGAGGAATATCTGGAGAATGAGGTATTGCATATCGGAGGAGGAAGCAATCTTCTGTTCCTTAGCGATTTCAACGGTCTTGTGCTTCATTCGGCGATAAAAGGCTTCTCTGAATACAGAAAGGATGACGAGACTGTATATGCGATCGTAGGGGCCGGGGAGAAATGGACAGATTTTGTGGAATGGTGTCTTGCACGCGGGTATGCAGGCGCAGAGAACCTTGCCTACATTCCTGGTGAGGTTGGAGCGTCTGCCATCCAGAATGTCGGTGCCTATGGAGTCGAGGCATGCGATATTATACATACCGTGAAGTGTTTCGACACCATTTCGCGGAAGACTGTAGTTTTCAAGAACGAAGAATGCCGCTTCGGCTATCGCGACAGTATTTTCAAGAATGAGGCCAAAGGGCGTTATTATGTGCTTCAGGTGTCGTTTAAACTCAGGCTCGACGGTGTTGCCCGGAATCTGGACTACGGTCCGCTGCAAGCGCTTGAGGAGAGACTTGGCCGTCGGCCTACGATCCGCGAGGTTGCCGAAGAGGTAACGGCAATAAGGAAGAGCAAGCTTCCCGAGCCGACGGAGCTCGGAAGTGCAGGCAGCTTCTTCAAAAATCCTGTGGTTTCCGGGCGGCTTTATCGCTCCCTTAAACAGGAATGGCCCGACTGCCACGGGTATGAAGTGAAAAGTTGTGAGGATTCGGATAATTCCGAGGATTGCTCGAATACGGAGAATCACGAAAAATGCGAGGATATTGAGAATAAATCCTACAAACTCTCGGCTGCCTGGCTCATCGATCGAGCCGGTCTGAAAGGGGCGGTGAAAGGGGGCGCGGCCATTTATGATAAACAGCCTCTTGTGATCGTGAACCAAGGATACGCCACGGCGGCGGATGTGAAGAATCTTGCAGACATGATAATAAAAGGTGTCAGGACCAAGTTCTATGTGACGCTCAAGCCGGAGGTGAACTATATTGATACGGATATGCGCATCACGATGCTTGGCAGCGGTACGTCAAAAGGGGTGCCTGAAGTGGGATGCGAATGTCGCGTATGCACATCGGACGATCCTCACGACAAACGGTTGCGCGCATCCGTGATGGTTGAGACGGCAGGTTTGAGGATTCTTATCGATCCCTCGGCCGATTTCCGCGAGCAGATGCTCAGACACCGTCCGGCGGATATAGATGCCGTTCTTGTTACTCACGGGCATTACGATCATGTCGGAGGCTTCGATGACCTTAGGCCTTTCTGCGGCAACGGCAAACTGCCGGTCTATCTCCGAGAGGATGTTGACAGAGATCTTAGGCGTCGTCTCGATTATTGTTTCCGCGAGCATCCCTATCCGGGAGTGCCTGTATTCGACATGCACGTGATCGGCGACAGGGATTTCTTCATCAAAGGTCTGAGAATCCGTCCGATAAATGTGCTTCATGGGAAACTGCCTATATTCGGCTATAGAATAGGTCGGTTTGCGTATGTTACGGATGCCAAAACCATCGAGCCTTCAGAAATGGAAAAACTCGATGGCTTGAGTGTTCTGATTTTGAATGCACTTCGCGACAAACCGCATTTTGCTCACCTTTCAATTCCCGAGGCTCTCGAGATTGTTGAAGAGGTGAAACCGGATTATACGTTCTTCACTCATTTCAACCACGAAGCCGGGTTGAACCGGGAACTTATGAAACGGTTGCCTGAAGGAGTCTATCCCGGGGTGGATGGTCTTGAGATAGATATCCATCCATGGGGAGACAAGACAAATGTCAGCTTTAAGATGCCTTAGCGGATAATTGCGCGGCCTGCCCAGACGAGGAGGATACCGATGATGACGCTTGCTGCCAGATAGGCTGCGAAGGTGCCCCAGTCCCCCTTGCTTCCGAGTACCCACATGTCGTCGGCAAAAGAAGAGAAAGTGGTGAAACCGCCACAGAAACCGGTGATGAGAAGAACGTTTTTTCCGGGAGTCATAAGATTCGCTTTCTCAAGCAGCCCGAAAAGAAGTCCGATAATGAAACAACCGATGATGTTGACCAGAAAAGTGCCCAACGGGAAACTTCCATGGAACATGGCTGAACTCCACTTGCCGATAAGAAAACGGCAGCAGGTGCCGACAAAACCGCCGCAACCGGCGATAATCATGGATTTAATCATAGCGGAAATCATTAGACTCAGTTCCTTAAAATCTTTTGATTCTATAACGATAGAACGGAGAATGTATTTTGCGAAAAAATCATAAAAAAGATTTGAATAATTTGCAGGATTCAGAAATAATGCTTAACTTTGCAACGCAAAAAAGGGGAGAGCCCCTCAAAAAGCAAACCAACCGGTCGATTAGTGTAGCGGTTAGCACGCCACCCTCTCACGGTGGAGACTCGGGTTCGAGTCCCGGATCGACTACAAAAGGACTATCAAACGATAGTCCTTTTTTCTTTGTATATCAGTTGGTTATGGCAGTACTTGGGATCAGCGGATTTTCCCGGTGGGCGGGTAAGATATGGATCAGCGGATTTTATCCGACATTATGGTTTTGAATGATTATGTCTGTAATCTCTGATGTCAGACCGGCTGTTTTGGCGTATTCAGCAAAGTTCTCCACAGCTTCATGGGCTATGTTCACTATCTTGCTACCAGCCTTAACGTCAAAAGCGGTAGCCAGTTCGAGCAAATCTTTATCCGAAACATCATGATCCTTTCCATTGAGTGTCATGCAATGTCTATTGACATAAGAGGGTGCCGAAGGATCAATTGTGAAAGTGAAATCGTATGCCGGTGCCAGTCGCCATTTACCATTGCGGTCCATAATGAAACTGAAATTCTTGTTGTGGTCATCGACATTGCCTGCCATAAAATTCAAAGCCGTTTGGAGAAGCAACTGCTTAACATCATTTTGCGGTAACTCTAATTTCCGGGCAACGACAAACAAATCTTCATAGGATGTAGACTGGGGATTCATCGCTGCAAGTGTCTGAACGTGCAGTTTTTCATTTCCATTACGGTCGAATCGCTGTGTGAGGAAATGAACTTCATCTTTACCCTCAAGAAGACGTGAGGGCATAATGCGCAAACCTGCCTGTTGAGCCATAAGGTAATAGGCATATTCAATGCGAGTTGTAGGCAAATCGATATGCTCATCAAACTTTATAATCATGGGTATAAATCCTGGCAATTCAGTTGCGACCTGACCGGAATAACATTCTCCGGATTCGGGGTTGACATTTATTAAGGCTTTAGGTCTCCGACCTCCAGCCGAAGTTCCGACTTTGAATAGGCTCTCAACTATAAGGTCGGGGATTAATTTAGCCTTGAAATCCTTGGCTTGTTTCAGCATCGACTGCGCAAGACCTGATAGCCGGCCTATTTCAACTTTAAAAGAAGTCTCCATCTCGGTGGACGTAGAAGGCACGAACTCTAACGCACCCATGCCGCGAAAACCTATATAAGCCAAACGGTCAAGGGCAGTAATATTCTTCATGCTGATATTATGTGCCTTGGCCCATTGACTGAATACTAAATGACCCCAGTTGTCAGGCAAGGAATCTGCTATGAAGGATGGTAAACCTCCAAACAATCTCTCCTTTTCGGGATAAACCGGCATTCCTTTTTGAGCAACAATCTCATATATTGATGCTCTTAAAGGGGCTATGTCAAGTCCGCTATTCACAAAAGCGTGGTCAAAATAAAAACAGATCTGACGATTGCGCCCGCTTCCTGTCTCGAAAAGAGTGCCGACAAGTTTATCCCATAAAATCACATTAATCGATGGTATCATGGCGACGTACTCGTTTAGGTATGAGTTTATTAATTTCTCGAAGAGCCATAGGTGGCAGCGGTAATTCCGGTAACACCTCGGCCATGCGCGACTCCATTCCAACCTGACGCAACAACGAGATGAAGTTGTTCAATGAGAGATTGGGGTGTTTCCCTTGCTCAAAGCGGCAGATGGTCGTATAGCTGACTCCCGATTTTTTGGCCAATTCGCGTTGGCTCAATCTGGCAGCCAGACGATATTCCTTCATCCGTTTGGCAAGCAGTTGGAGAATGTCATAATTTGATATATAATCCGAATCATTCATATTTCATTTTATGAGTACTTACATGCAAATATACATATAAATACCCATATATACAAATAATATCTATATGTTAGCTAACTCAAGTTTCGCATGTAGTTTTATATGACGAAAGAGAGTCGCGACTGCACTCAGGAAAGTGCAGTCACTCCGCGACTCTCCTCAGCGAGAAATCATCTTATTTGCGAAACTTAAATTAGCTAACGTTTATCAAATGTCAAAATCTTGATATGCGTGTTATGAAAAGTTGGGTTGTTTGTTTAAATGTTGTAATTTAGTATCGAAAATGACGAATATGAAGTTCTAATGTTAAATTGAGATATTTGAGATGCTGGTATTGATTGCGGAATCGAAGACGATGGCGGAGGAACGGAGGGTGACGGCGGAGGATTACCAGGGTCACATGCCTCTGTTTGAAGAGAAGGCGGAGGAGTTGATGTCGGGCCTCGCGGGGTTGACGGTGGCGGAACTCGCTACGGAAATCGGAGTGAGCGGATCGCTTGCCAAGTCGATGTTCGAGATGGTAAGGGATTTCCCGAACAAGAATATGGGGAGGCCGGCATTGTCGGCATTTACCGGCGTTGTGTTC
>URNY01000149.1 GCA_900549375.1 uncultured Bacteroidales bacterium
CTCAATGCTCAAAAAGCAGAGGCTGCGCCGTAACCCTTAATTACGACACAGCCCCTTTACTCAGTAGTTTTAAACAGAAATTACAGGCTGAGCGGAGTGTAGGGGAGGTCGAAGGCTTCGGCCACGGCTTTGAATGTGATTTTGCCATCGACTATGTTCACGCCTTCTGCGAGTCCGGGATCTTTGCGGCATGCATCTTTCCAGCCGAGGTCGGCGAGACGCAATGCATAGGGGAGTGTGGCATTGGTAAGCGCCATTGTCGAAGTGTAGGGCACTGCTCCCGGGATGTTGGCAACGGCATACTGGATGACTCCGTCGATGGTGTAAATCGGTTCGGAGTGGGTGGTGGGGTGAGTGGTCTCGAAGCATCCTCCCTGATCGACTGCGACATCGACCATCACAGAACCGGGACGCATGAGCTTTATCATCTCGCGTGTGATAAGATGGGGGGCTTTGGCACCGGGAACGAGCACTGAGCCGATAACGAGATCGGATGTCGGGAGCTCCTGCTCTATATTGTGGCGCGAAGAGAAGAGGGTCTTTACGTTGCGCGGCATAGTTTCGGCGCAATGGCGCAGAGTCGGCAGCGAGATGTCAGTGATGGTGACGTCGGCACCGAGACCTGCGGCCATAAGAGCGGCATTTCGACCCACTACTCCGGCACCGAGCACGAGCACTTTTGCCGGCTTCACCCCCGGGACTCCTCCAAGGAGAACTCCGCGTCCGCCCTGCGGTTTTTCGAGGAAATGCGCACCCTCCTGCACGGACATACGGCCTGCAACTTCGCTCATGGGCACAAGTAACGGGAGACGGCGCTCACGGTCGGTGACCGTCTCGTAGGCGATACATGTGGCACCGGAGGCAAGCATGGCGTCGGTGAGTTCGCGGTCGCATGCGAAATGGAAATATGTGAATACAACCTGACCTTTGCGGACAAGGGAATATTCCGGTTCAATCGGTTCCTTTACCTTTACAATCATGTCGGCTATGGCATACACCTCTTCGATTGTGGGCAAGAGTTTGGCGCCGGCTGCCGCATATTCTTCATCACTGAAACCGCTTCCTTCTCCTGCGGTTTGCTGGACATAGACGTCATGACCGTGGGCTATGAGTTCCTTCACTCCGGCCGGTGTTGCGCCGACACGGTTCTCATTGTTTTTAATTTCTTTCGGAATTCCGATTTTCATGGCTATATACGATTAAGGATAGATGATTAGGGCTTGCGGGCTGCATTGCCGGCCGTACTAAACGGGAAATCGGGGCGGCTTCGCAAACCGATGTAAAAGTAGAAAATCGGATAAAAATATCAAATTAATTTTTTATGTTTTACGACATACCGGGATGAACAATGAAACGCGCCTGCGGTGTCAGTCGGCCAGATCAGCCGGCGGGTTCTGCTTTATGAAAGTCTCGAGCCGTATCTTTTCTTCGTCAAGGGCTTCATATTCCTTCTCCATTATGTGTTTTCGCTCCGCAACCCAGTCGGGGTCGTCGAGGCGGTCGGCCACATTCAGGGGAAAGAGTTCTCGCCGGCTCTTGATTCTCGAAGCGAGCACCGCCGATTCCTCTGCCACGCGGCGAGAGGTGTCGTCATCAAGTTTCGTGTCGCCCGGCGGCAACAGGAGAGAGGCATCGTCGGCGATCGAGCTCAGCCATTCGATGTTGGCCGATTTGTAGGCTGACTCGGCGTTTCGGAGAATCGCTCCCGCGAGCAATCCGTTTTCGTTGTCGCGGAAGAAAACAGGGTGAGCCAGAAATGCGGTTTTTTCAAGGAGTTCTGTGAGTCCATCGATAAGTTTCTTATTTAGCCGTGTTTCCGCGCCGGAAATGAGGAAAGATGAGTTGCGATAGATGATGCCCCAGATGTCTTTCAGTTTCCTGCGCGCGAAAGCACGGAATCTTTCGAGATCCCGACATAGATAAACCGGTTTCCGCTTGATTCTGTCTGCCACAAGGCGAAGTTCCATCACGTCGGCTGTCGCTACCAGAACTTTAAGATGGGCAGGGCCGAGCGTTCGGATGTATTGGCGCAAGACAATTTCCCTTTCAAAGAGAGAGATCTTTTTCCATTCGGAATAGTTCTTCGACAGTTTCTCCCTTAGGGGATTTGTCTGCCTGTTGCCGCCCCGGGAGAATAAATTGTCTCTGGGTGACATTTTTTTAATAATTTTTGGTTATAAAGAGGATGCAAGCCTATGCTCTACTGGGAGTGACATAAACTGCCCGTTTTTCTATCGCAAAAATAATAAAGAGGATGGATTTTGTCAAGTTTTTTAACAAAATGAGGACTAAAAATATACAGATTTTAATAGATAACGTTTGAAATGCCAATAGATTCGTTGCATATTTAATTTAGTTTCGATGTCGGGATTTCAGAGTCTTACCATCCCCATCCCCATCTGCGGCGCGGAGGGTCTCCGCGCCGGAAAACCTCCTCTATTCCTTTTTCAATGCGTTCGAGAGGCAGAGACAGAAATTCTTCGAGTGCATGGCTTTCGATGTAGGCTCTTGTCTCGGCGAGCAAAGCATCTGCGCGTGCGCGATGCGACAGGATATGCCGCCGCGTCGATAGCCATTCGCGATAAGAGTCGGCGGCGTAGAGCATGAGGGATGCTGTCTTTTCCGGTTCGCAGCAGAGAGTCGAGAAGAATTTAATGGCGCTGCGGATATCGGTCAGGGACGGGTTTTTGCGAGGCCGTTCGCCTCCGATGAAGAATATCTTCCGGATTGCGGAGCGATATTTCTCATCGAGCTTTTCGAGGTCGGGCTTTGCCCAGAAATCGAGATATTCCCGGGCCTGGGGCCGCGCATCGTAAAGCTCGCACAGCAATTCAACGATTCCTTCTTTATCGATGTCGCGGAGTGCCTTGCGGAGTGCTGGTTTTGACATAATTCATTTTTTTCGAGAATCTCGAGGATCTCAATTATTTTCGAGAATCTCGGGGAACTCGGGAATCTCGAGAATCAAATAAAGAAAATATAAGCGATGATAACGGCGGCAACGGCGCCGGTGATGTCGGCGAGGAGGGCATAGCCTGCGGCATAGCGGGTTTTGGTGACTCCGACGGATCCGAAGTAGACGGCGAGGATATAGAATGTGGTGTCGGTGGATCCCCTGACGGCGGCGGCGAGTTTGCTGACGAATGCGTCGGGTCCGTTGGCTTTCATCACGTCGAGCATCATAGCGCAGCTGCCGCTTCCGCTTAGCGGCTTCATGAGCATAGTCGGGAGCGCTCCTACCCATTGGGTGTCGAAGCCGAGCCATGCCACACCCGATTCAACCCATCCGGTGAAGACATCAAGAGCGCCGGATGCCCGGAACATTCCTATGGCCACGAGTATTGCCACCAGATATGGAATAATCATCACGGCAGTCTTGAAGCCCTCTTTGGCGCCTTCGATGAAGACATCGTAGACGCGCAGGCGGTGGCGTATGCCGGCCGCAAGGAAAGCGATGATAACCCCGAAGAGGATGAAGTTGGCGCCGAAAGTGCTGTAGATTCTCACTTTGTCGGCAGGCAATGATGAGAAGAACCAGGTGATTCCGGCAACGGCAACGGCAATGCCGGCCATCCAGAGGCAGAGGACCCGGTCGATGCGTATCTTCTGCTTCACGCATAGGGCTGAGAGCCCGACGAGGGTGGCAATCGCAGTGGCTATCAGAATGGGTATGAAGACATCGGTCGGGTTGGCGGCGCCTCCCTGAGCGCGGTACATCATGATGCTTATAGGAATCAGACATAGCCCGGAGCTGTTGAGCACCAGAAACATTATCATGGCGTCGGTGGCAGTGTCCTTGCGGGTGTTGAGCGACTGCATCTCCTGCATCGCCTTGAGGCCCATCGGCGTGGCGGCGTTGTCGAGGCCGAGCATATTGGCCGATATGTTCATGAAGATGGCGCCCATCGCCGGATGTCCTTTGGGAATTCCGGGAAAGAGGCGGGAGAAGAAAGGACTGATCAGCCGGCCGAAGAATTCAATCACCCCCGCGCGCTCACCGATCTTCATGATGCCGAGCCAGAGGGTGAGTACTCCTGTCAGTCCGAGGGAGATCTCGAAAGCGAAAGCCGCCTGATCGAAAGAGGCGTTCATGATGTCGCTCCACACGGCGAGGTCGCCCGCAAAGATGCTTCGCCCTGCCGCCATGAGGAAGGCGATGATGAAGAAAGAAAGCCAGATCCAGTTGAGAACCAAAACAGAGGGATATTAAAAGACTCTGAGATTTCTAAATAAAAGAGACTAAAGATTTTCAGAAACTGCGGATGCCCATAATCTCGCGCACATCCTTGAGGGTTGCGGCGGCATATTCGCGGGTGCGTTCGGCTCCTTGTCTAACCACTTTGGAGAGGTATTCATCGTTGCTGCGGATGTCGAGAATGCGCTCGCGGATCGGAAGCGTGATCTTGAGGATGTCTTCGGCAAGCTGCTTCTTGAGGTCGCCGTAACGGATCGAGCAATCGGCATAGGCATTGCGGTAGTGCTCTACAACGTCGGGAGTCGAAACGAGTTCGAGGAGGGTGAAGAGGTTTTTCACCGGTTCGCTGATCGGCGAATTCGGTGTCTTGGGGCCCTCGTCGGTAACGGCGCGCATCACTTTCTTGCGGAGAGTCTTCTCGTCGTCGATGAGATAGATGCAATTTCCTTCACTTTTGCCCATTTTTCCTGAACCGTCGAGTCCCGGCACCTTCACGGCTTCGCCTCCGAAGTTGAAATTCACCGGTTCGCCGAAATAGTCGACTTTATAGAAAGAATTGAATCGGCGGGCGAATCGGCGGGTAAGCTCGAGGTGCTGTTCCTGATCCTTGCCTACGGGCACGAAGTCGGCATGATGGATAAGGATGTCGACGGCCATGAGGGTGGGGTAGGTGAGCAGACCGGCATTTACCCTCTGGTTTGTCTGGTTGCCTATAATCTCCTTCTCGATCTCATCGGAGTCGGAGGTTATGCCGAGGGCTTTGCGGGCTTTGTCCTTGAAAGAGGCCGTGCGCATGAGTTCGCCTATTCCGACATGCATATTCATGAGCAGATACATTTCCGAGATTTCGGGCACGTCGCTCTGCACGTAAATTATATTCTTTTCAGGGTCAAGACCGGCGGCAAGATATTCGGCGAGGATGTTTTTCACGTTCTCGTGAAGAATTGCCGGGTCGGGAGCCGTGGTGAGGGCATGGAGGTCGGCCACAAAATAGCGGCAGTCGTAGTCGTCCTGCATCCTGACAAATTTGGAGAGCGCACCGAAATAGTTGCCGAGGTGGAGGTTGCCCGTGGCGCGGATGCCGCTCAATACTATCTTCTTCTTATCGTTGTTTTCTTTTTCCATCATTTTAGTATTTAAGGAACAGAGTCTAATGCAAAATTAGTCAAAAAAAGTAATAAAAAACTAATATAGTTGCGGATTGTTTAAATAAATGAGAACCGGAGGCGTTGGATAATGAGGGGAAGCTCTCGAATTCCCCGGAGGAATAAAGTTACGAATGGTTATGAAAAAAATACAGATCAGGACATCGGGCGTGTTGTTGTCGGCCGTGTTGTGGGCAGTGTCGATGCCCGCTCCGGGAGTGGCACAGACAGCGGCCACCGACGGCAACGATACGCGTAAGATTCTCTTTATCGGCGATTCTATGACCGGCTGGCTTTCGGAGCGCCTTAATGCTTACGGACTCCAGAACGGATTTGAAGTCTCCACGCTGGTGTGGGACGGCTCTACAATAGAGAAGTGGGGAGCCGCGCCGCGCCTCAGGGAGGTGATGCAGAAGGAGAAACCTGACGCCGTGTTTGTAAGTCTTGGCCTCAACGAGCTTTTCGAGCCCAATCCTGAAAAGAGGCTGAAGTCGTCGGTCGAAAAGATAAAAAAGGCCGTTGGCGACCGTAAGCTTCTATGGGTGGGTCCCCCCTCCTGGCCCGGCCAGAAAAAGGGGGCCGTGCTCAACGACTGGCTTGAGAAGGAACTT
>URNY01000150.1 GCA_900549375.1 uncultured Bacteroidales bacterium
GATTGTTTCCCCGCCGAAATAGCGGATGAGGACATAGATGAATATGCCTAAGGCTACAAGAATGAACGCCAAGCCGATGAAAAACACGAGCCGGACGGGACGCACCGAGAAGGAGGTGATACCTTCGACGGCGAAATTGAGCATTTTGCGGAGAGGATATTTCGTTTCGCCGGCCAGTCGGGGCTTGCGGTCGTAGTAAACTTCCGACTGGCGGAATCCGAGGGTGGGAACAATGCCGCGCAGATACATGTTGCGTTCGCCGTATTCGAGAAGATTCTTTACGGCACGGCGACTCATTAGACGGAAATCGGCATGGTTATAAATCGTTTTCACTCCCATGCTGCCGAGCATGCGGTAGTAGGACTGAGCCGACTGCCGCTTGAACCGTGAGTCGGAATCGCGGTTGCGGCGGATGCCGTATACGATGTCGGAGCCGTCGATGAACTGACGCACCATTTCGGGAATCACGTCGATGTCGTCCTGCAGGTCGGCATCGATGGTGATGATGGCGTCGGCATAACCGGCGGCCGCCTCCATGCCGGCGAGAAGAGCGTTCTGATGACCGACATTGCCGGCGAGTTTGAGTCCTTCGACATTCGGGGAGGAAGCGGAGGCGTTGGCGATAAAGCTCCATGTGGCATCGCGGCTGCCGTCGTCGACATATAGTATAAAGCTCTGCGGGGCGACAAGCCCACCGCTGATCATATCGCGGAGCAGGGTGCCGAGACTCTTGTCGGAAGAGGGGAGGACCTCCTGCTCGTTATAGCAGGGCACAACGATTGCCAATATCGGTTTCATATCGCAAATATAGCTATAAATATGAATACCTGCAAATCAGGCCCGTGAAGTGCAGTCGCTCCGCGACTGAGGGGAAGGGGTAGTATTGTCTATCCGCGCACAGCTTCGTCCTATCGTCCTCAGCAGTACGCGGTTAATAGGCCGTGTAGTCGCTCCGCGACTCGCCTCAATCGGAAACCATCTTACTTGCGAAACTTGAGTTTTGAGTCCACTTTAAAAAGTGGACTCAAAATTTGTTATTCGTAGGTCTGCTCTATGTCGATGAAGGAATCGACGGTCGGGTTGCCGAATTCAATGGCGCCCATCTCCTCATTGGAATTGATCACCAGATTGTAGATATAATGCACGCCGGGCAACCACTGATTATACCGGTCGGTGCTGAGCGAAAATTTCAGCAGACCGTCGCCTGTCGTACTTCCTGCCACCAGGTTCTCGGGGGGAGTGTTCTCATTAGGCCATAGGCGCTCTCCGCTTTTGGCATCGAATATCGAGCATTGCATAGCAATGTATGTGTCGGAGCCCGATCCCTGATTGAGATAGGTGAGCGGCTGGGGCAATACATACATCACTCCTCCACGCCCCAGACCGGAAGCGGCAATCACGGTAGGCGTGGTGGTAAGGGTGAACAGGTCGGACAAGGATTGTGACCAATGAAGCACATAGGTCATGGGAGTATTCTGGTCGGTCCAATGGCCGACAGTTGCTTCCGATGGAATTGCAGCAGTGGAAGCGGATGGGAATGTGAAATTTCCGCGAGTCTTTATATTCGCCATCGCTACGTTCGCCACCACGACTTTCAGCTCCGTATTTGTGGAACTCATTTTCACAGTCAGTTTGGAGAGGGCATGACGGAAATTGAACAATACCTGAGCGTTGACCATACCTGAATTGCCTGTCTGGCCGGGGCTCACGGCGTAGATTAAATCTTCTGTTCCCTTTGATGCGTCGTAGGCTACGGGTTCGAGGGGCCCGGCCGCGCCGACCCAGGATGCCGGAGCGAACGCGTAGAAATCTACCGCCTGCTTTGCCGGCCAGTATTGCAATGGAGAATAGGTCCAGTTATTGGCATCGGTTTTTGTAACGGTCACGTTATCCATGAATATCTGCGGTGAGGTCGCAGAACCAGTATAGGCATATACATTGAACGACGTGAGGTTGTTTGTGGTGAAATCGCCTGCTCTTGTGAAGTCGGTGGAAGCTGCGAATCGGATCGCGCGGCTATCATCGCCCGTGGGAGGCATGACATCCTGATTGTCGGCGCATGACGCTGCGAGAAGCAATGCCGGCAGAGCGGCTGCGGTAAGTATATGTGATTTCATAGCTAATTGATAATTTGGATTCTACGGAGAGTAACTTTGAGAAAATTCTATATATTTTCAAATGAGGGCTCAAGATCGATATCGATTACATCCCAGCCGTCGACGCCGACATCGATTCCGGTTATATCGGCCGGAGAACCGTCATCGGGAATCTCGATTCCCGCTATCGATATTATAACATTATGCGGGGTAATGCAGTTCAGGTTTTCAGGGTTTATCGCTATGTCGCGCGTCAGCCCTTTGCCATCGCCGCGCACCACCTGCAACGTGAGACTATATTGAGCTTCTTCGGCATTCAGTGTGGAAAACAGGCATCCCCGCGCCGACATAACGGCGTTTATCCGATCCGGTTCCATTTTCATCGACAATGCCGAGGGTATGTCGGAAGGACGTCGGCTCTCCAGATATATACCGTTTCTTGTCCCCTTAAGGATTGCATTTGCCGACCGGACGTTGTCCAGCCCCGATACGTTCCGGAGGATTACGGTATATTGCGTGGCCAGCGAATCGGGGTGGCAACGGACCAGATCATGGCCGCATTCTTTGACAACGCCGGTTTCCGTAACATACCGGACACCGCAGGGGGTAACCTCGAGGTTTCTGACAACGGCATCATAGAACATTCCCGAACTCCCGTAAACGTCTGCGTCTATCCGGATGTTCGGCACTGCCTGGATAGTCGATGGACTATTCACATCCTGAAGGATGGTGCCCGGCAGGTCGTTGTTGCAGGCTATCAGACAGTATTGTCCCAAGGGAATCTCCACCGTACCGCCATCGCGTCCTGCAATGTCGAACCTCCATATACTTCCTCCTTCATCAAGCGGATAAAAATAAAGCGTCATTCCGGCCACATCGGCATTTTCGCTGTGGTCCCATTCAAACAGGACATGAATACGGCGCATGCTGTCGGGGCATTCGATATCTTTGTGGCTGCAGGATGCGGCCGACACCATGGCGAGTGAGGCCGCGATAATGATAATATTTACGGGCGACTTCATCTTGACGGATTATTTGAATTTCCACGACCGGGGAACCAGACGAGCGAGACACCTGCTCCGGTGACGCCCCAGTAATTACTATGGTATTCACGGATGCAATAATATGCGCCGCATTGAGGTATATATTTCTTTACCCTACCGCCGACGTAACCGACACGCAAATGCAGGTCGAGAGAGAGACGGTCGCTCAGCCGGAAGGAATAGCCGTAGGTCAGACCGGCCCCGAATACAGGATTGCGTGCCTGCCAGCCCTTGTTTCCGAATTCAAAGTCGAAATCATGCATCGAAGCGTATATGCCGGCGTGATGGCCTGTTAGCCGCTGTCGGTTGCGGTTGCCGAACCACCATGATGCATCCAGCCATCCTCCGCGGATGCGCCAATAACGGTGCTTGCGGTCGTTGCTCCACCATGCATACACCCCTTCCAGCCCTATGGATATTTTCTTAGATAGCGAAATCTCTATCCCTAAATCCGGCGTAAGTGCGGCATCGTAGAGTAGATTGCTCTTTATCGCCATCGGCGGACAGTCGCAATCGGGGCATACCTCCTCAACTTCGCGGGCATCGGCAGCCTCCTGCCCGTAAGATGCAAAGGCGGAGGATAGTGCCAGCAGGACTAAGCCCGGCAGATATGATGCGGAATTTAAAGGACGTCGCATAGTGAGATAGATATAGTTTATACCGCCCGGCGGCTAATAGATTAACGCGCTATCCGCCGCGAAGGTTTGACGGGTGCCAAGGGCGATTAGCTATCCCACATGCCTATCAGTTATCAGAATGGACGCCGATGCGACTGTTAAAATAATTGCCTCGGTGAATAAGGTCGCTTATCCGCCATGCTTCTTTCATGTTTTTCAATTCTTTTTCATTTGATTTATCTCCGATAAATCCATTGGGTGTCACTGCTCCATTTAATTCATGGTCAAGTATTGACCTACCCAATCCTCTATAACCATTATCATGAATTCCTGCAATCTGCAGAATTGTAGGATATATGTTTACTTGACCTACTACTCTGTCGATTACTTCTGTCGCGCCGCAATTTGCTGCTATAAATACAATAGGAACATTAATCTGATTTCTGGTTTGGCGTGTATGCGTAGGATCTATATTCAAAGTTTGTTTCTGACAATGGTCGGAGGCAATTATAAGAATGGTATTTTCCCAAATCTTTTTATCCTTAAGGGTATTGATGAATTCTCCCAAAGACTTATCAAAATAATTTATCATGGCAAAATATCCGCGCTGATTAGAAGATAAATTCGGAGTATCTGTAAGCCAACGAGGAATTTCAACGCCTTCATCATTAAACGGCACATGACTTGAGCAGGTGACAAATTCGAGTAAAAACGGTTGTTTCAGATGATTTAATAAATCCGAACCGAAATTGAACATAGCCTTGTCATTGCCAATCCTTTTTGCTTCTGTGACATAATCTTTTTCAGAATAAATATTCTTAAATCCGAAACTATCGAATAATCGCCTTTCATTCCATACCGACCCTTGATCTCCAAGGATTGCCGTAGAACTATGATTCTCTAAGATTTTAGGCAATGCCGGAAAACTATTATTGATGAATTCTATAGAGGTTACGCCGTTGTTTAATGGTAAAAGCCCTGTGTTTATCAAGATCTGACCATCGCTTGAACATCCCCCTCTAACTTGTGAGACAACATTAAGGCAGCCAATGGATCCGGGAGACTCAATAAGATGATTAAGCGTAGGAGTGAGCATATTGCCATTCACATCCATCCCGACAACCTGAGCATTAAGAGACTCGACAATGACGACTATGATATTTTTGTTGTGATTTGTCTTGAAGATACATTTTTCAGGATTGAGACGTCGTATTGATTCAATATGTGCATAGATTTCTTTTATATCTTTGGCATCAAATTTATGGGATTCCCCTCTTATAATGACACTTTTGACAGAGTCGTATGTCCCTTCAAATATGTACAAAGCAACTCCCTTATAACGTATGATTGTTAAAGGATCTATATTGTGAACTTTATATCTCTGAAAGAGAATTTTGAAGAATTGATTCTTGTTTGCTTTTCCGGAATTGTGTTCGAAAGATTCTGTCTCGCTTAATTGCTTATATATCGTAATTCCATAGGTAATCTGACTAATACAGAATAATAAGCCGGATAAGATTATCATGGAAACTTTACCTTGTTTATAAATAGTTTGGCTCAAATCGGTGTCTATCCTGTAAATCTTCAAATAATAGAATAGTATCGGGACAATAATGGCAGCTATGACAAAGAAAAGATCAATCCACCTTAAAAGACTCGCTGTGGCAGAAAACAGAGAGGAGTCTATATTTGTTGTCATACCCCAAAAATGAGAGTCAATCAATGTTCCCCAGAATCTATAATAGATGGAATTAGCGAGAAAAATCAGGGAAACGAGAACATAAAGACAAATAGTCACAATACGCAACTTCGGGCCAAGAATCCAATAAAAAATCAGAATAAGTGCAGTATCCCCACTACATTTTATAAATGTAGCAAGACCATTAGGCCCCAGGCCACCGATCATCTTTTGAAAGATAATGATTTCGGATGTCAGCAACACGTACATTATTGAATAGAATATGAATGACTTGCCGCAAACAAATCTCATTATACCGTTATAAATATTTGCTAATGATATCATATTTTTACTATAAAATAGTAGCTGTAATAGTCAAAACTTATAATACTATTATTTAAGTTTCGCCAATAATAAGGTGATTCCTCGCTGAGGAGAGTCGCGGAGCGACTGCACTCAGTGGTGTGCTGTCGCTCCGCGACAGGGTCAGGGA
>URNY01000151.1 GCA_900549375.1 uncultured Bacteroidales bacterium
ACACAGTCCCAACGCCGTTATCGTATGCGTTTCCAATCCTATGGACACGATGACCTATCTTATCCACAAGATTTCCGGTCTTCCCAAAAACCGAATCATCGGCATGGGTGGCGCACTCGACAGCAGCCGTTTCAAATATTTCCTCAGCAAAGCCCTCAAAGCCAACCCCAATGAGATCGAAGGCTTCGTGATTGGCGGCCACGGCGACACAACAATGATCCCGATGAAGCGTTTCGCCACACTGCGCGGAATTCCAGTAACCAACTTCCTCTCTGCCGAAGAGCTCGACAAAGTGGCAGCCGACACCATGGTCGGCGGCGCAACGCTAACCAAACTTCTCGGCACATCCGCATGGTATGCTCCCGGAGCTGCTACAGCTGAGGTTGTAGAGGCAGTGATTCATGATCAGGACGCAATCATCCCCTGCTCCGCTCTGCTCGACGGCGAATACGGCGAGAAAGACCTCTGCATCGGCGTGCCCTGCGTGCTCGGCAAAGGCGGTATCAAGAAAATCCTCGAACTCGACCTCAACGCCGAAGAGAAAGAGCTCTTCAAGAAGAGCGCCGAGGCCGTTCACAAAACCAACTCAGCCCTCCCCGCATAATCCCTCAACCCAATACAATCGAAAAAGTCCCGACATTCGCCGGGACTTTTTGGTTGATTTTATTCAAAGAGAGACCATATCATTCAGGATTCGTATAACTTCTTATAAAATCTTCAAGAGAATCTTGAGTTGACAGGCCGAGTTTGGTTCGCAGCCTATACCGACTCTTCTTAATTGAGTCATACTCAATATTGAGCAACCGCGCTATCTGCTGATTTGTCATTCCTAATGAAATATACGCGGCAAGCCGCAACTGAGACTCTGTGAGAGAAGGGAAATCAGTCTTTAATCTCTTGGAAAAATTAGGATCAAGATTTTGATGGATATCCATAAAACCCACCCGTTCCATATCCGAACTTTTATGGATATTAAGAACAGTATTGATCTCCGAAGCCTCGGCGGATTTCAATCTGCCTTCATTTCTCAACGACTTGACAACATTCCCAACATCATCGATAACCTTGCATTTTTCCTCCAGTACAAGACTGCGTGAAGCGAGAATCATTCTGTTTTTATATAGCTCTTCACGGATTTTATACGCATTCAACTGTCTCTCTTTACCTTTGCGATATATTAAGAATATCGCCAGGATTGTAACTGATAAGATAATCAGACTTATTAGCCACCATCTTGTGTTTCGTTTCTGAATCTCAAGACGAGTGGCATTATCCATTTGGAGAATTTTAATCCTTGCATCTGTCGCCATCAGTTCCTTATCGCTCAATTCACTATGCAAAGAATCTGTCCACCATGCGTATAGACTTGCATATTTGTATGCGCTATCTAATACCCCTGCTGCATGATAAAGATATGAATTCTGCCTATATAGCCAGCATAGCAATCTTGTGTCAGTCCTGCCAGGCTGGAGATACCTCTCAGCTTCGGAACTCAGATTCAATGCCATATCATTTTGCATATTTTGCATAAAATGATGTGCAAGTAGCATTAGATTAATTCCATAGGCATCCGATCGAAGCTTGTCATATTTGAGCATCTTAATGTTATCTCTTAGATATTCGGGAGAATGAGTGTTTAGGAACAGACTACGTTTCACAATCTCTCTGAAAGTGGTATCCTGCATTATATCAGATTGTCTGTCAAGATATTTTAAAACTTTTGTACTTTTAGTTAAATCTGTTTCCTGCGTTGCGATATTGAACAGGTTCTTCATCCAATATTTCTTATATCCCGCATCAATATACGCCTTCCCTGCCTTGTGGAAATAGTCATCTGACGTAGGATTAGGTCGAAAACTTCTTGTCAAGATCCCAAGGCGTGTCAATGTCCTCCCGACAAGTAATGAATCACCAATTTCGCGACCATACTTCAGTACTTTTAAAAGAGTTAGATAATTTTTTACAATTTCTGAACTCTCGGACGACGACTCCATGAGTAGATTATGATATTCATAAGGATAGCGTAAAGTGTCAAGGCCTTCAAGCGCTGCTTTAGCGATGTTAATGGCCTTTTCGTCATCAATATTTTTAAGAAGTCTGGATTTCCAGATTGCCACCCGAGCCTTGAGAAGAGCATGATCTGATTCTCTTTTATCTAAATTCTCGAGACTGTCAATAAGAAATTGTTTCACTGTAATCGGTTCACTGTTATACATTGCCCTTTCCAATTCTGCACATACAGAATCAATCATTGGCTTACCCGTCCCAACCGGACAAAACATCGAACCGGAATTGTGTCTTTCATTTCTGCAACATGATGCAAAAATAAGAATTATCAATATAATAAAAACTCTATTCATACTGCAAAAGTAGTATTATTTCAGATATATAATGAGCTGTCCACCCGATGTCCACCCTAAAAATTAGCATCTGTTTCCATTTATAAATACTTTTATCGCCAAAGTTCATGAACGCACAGATTTTCCACCACAAAAAAATGAATCACAATGAAAAATCATTTTCTTATTTCATCAATCGCCTTGACGATGGTCGCCATGACATCATTTGCAAGGTTTGAACCGGTAGGCATGATGCCTCAAAAGAATATTCATGATATCGGTCTCAATAAATCTATGAAAGATACAGCGCGCCCTCTCCATCTCAAAACCGTAGGAAAAGTCAAAGCTAAAACAGAGGGACAGACCAATTTCAAAGTCCGCATTCAGGCAGATAATGAAAACTTCGAATTCAGCGGAATCACGATAGCTGATAGCGACGGAGTATTTGAACTTGACTTGAGTGAATTCGAATACGGAACGACTGAATACGACTTATACATCGCTCCGGGCAACTATCTGATGATGGCCTCATTCTGGATTAACTCAAAAGAGGCAAACTTACCTCGTATGGCTATTGTATTCAAGGAAAATGTTCATGTTGGAGAGGCCGCTGAGATTTCGTTCGATCCGGAGGAAGCCACTAACAGAATACATTTTGAACCGATTAATAAGCACGGAAAGAGCGTCAGTCTGCCAATCTATACCGCGCTTGATGAGGAGCCTTACTATCATTATGATTTCACCAACGCCAATGCGACAGATATGGGATGGAACAGTACAATATTTCATGAAGATTATGGTATATTACACTCATTATCTACAAATGGAACCAGCAGTGGCGCTGAAAGCAACGGGGATATTCTAACTAATCCTGTAGGAGAAAAATACCATTTCATTTCCGGGGTATTCGTACGCGAAGGCACTATAACAGATTCTTATAATACTAATTCTGTATTGTATTTTGTAATGGGGAAAAAGGGGAATATGGACAAATACACAGTAGTTCGCAACAATCCCGATGAATTTATACCAGTAGCAGAAAAGTTTACCCAGACTCCGGCAGCTGAGGAAGAAAAAGTTAACGGTATCAATAGCAGTGTAAGTTTCAATCTTATCATTAACGGAAAAGCAGAGGGGGGATGGAGCACCAATATGACATTAAAAGAGCCGGCTGCAAATGTTTATATTCAAAAGGATATGACGATGGCTCCGCTTAATGCCACTGCTTCAGTTGCCCTCCAGTCAATTGACATCGCCCGATCTGTAATAATAGAAGACTTTCCATGGCCAATGACAACCATACTTGGCATTGAATCCAACCCTCTTGTATATTCAGCAGGAAGTTGGCTGTATACTTTCGATAGTAACAGAAGAGGTAATTATTCATTCACTGTGAAAAACGATAAAGAAGTCGCTCCTTTATTCCCTGGAAATCCCGCTTTTGAAACAAGTAAGGAAAATCTTGGTGTCGTTCTCGGAAATACCGCACCGGTGTTCTCCATAATGAATCAGGTTATTGAATATCCGGCCGGCACATATCATATGCATACACCATATTATCACGGAATCGGAGGAGAAGAGAGATTTATCGATGAATCTTTCGCTAAAATAATTGTCAAACGAGATGGCTCGACTATCCTTGAAGGTGGAACAACCGAACTTCTTGACTGGGAACAGGAAAATGTGGAAGACGGCCATGCAAAAGGAATTGTTGAACTTACCTTTGAAAACAGGAATATACTGGTAGACAATTTACCCGGATATAATTTAGCCTCAATTAAATACGATGAACGTAAAGAGGACAGAAATGTTCCGACTATCCAAAAACTATGGTATCGGAATTCTGAAGGAAAAATTACGGACCGTTTTGAAAAAGCAGAGGATGGTGTTCTGGAGTTTTCAGGTGCGGACTTCAATTTCAATTACAATCCCGAGGGCTATTCTTGGTACAACTGCGATCCTGTAGAAGTCAAAGTAGAATACGCCCCTCACAATACGGTAGGATGGAACAAACTTGAAGTCGAAGAAGTCAGAGAAAACTTCTATACTCCCGGATTCGGATATTTTTGGAGAGCGCCTCTGCGCCAAGTAAATGCCAAAAGCAAAAACGGATGGTTCGACCTCAGGATTTCTCTCACTGATCCCTCTGGCAACAATCAGACACAGACTTTCGGTCCGGCTTTCTTCATAACCGATAAGACAAGCGGCGTTGAAGATATTAACGATACCGGTGCAAGAGTTTACATAGATGGAAGACAAATTCGATGTGAGAACTCTACAGAGAGAATGATAGTCAAAGTATATTCATTGGACGGAACACTTGTATGCGATAAAAGTGATCTTTCGGATCTGAGACCCGGAATATTTATTGCATCTGTCGAGATAAATGGAGAGAAGAAGATTCTCAAAATTAATCTCCGATAAACCAATTCAAGTTCCGAAAGCGACTCTATTACCAAACGCGGTAATACACATGAATGCCAACCGTCCGATAATAGATTGTAATCTATTATCGGACGGTTTGTATTCATTTATAGAGGTTAAAAGACTACTGATTCGGCGATATAGACGGCGATCAAGGAGAGAATAAACAGGATGCCGCAGATGAGCGAAATCAGGTCGAGCTTGCGCGATGCCTGAAAACTGATTTTATCGATGTAGAGTGCCACCAGATGACAGAAGACCATCATGAATGCGAAAAACACGCAAGTATAAGCCCACCAGGGTTCGGGAGTACGGATCTGAATCACAATCCATACCAGCACAAGGCCCAATGCAGCCCAACTTAATTCCTTAGATTTTACAATTCCTCTCAATCTGCTCATCTGTATAGTTTAAAACCGTAAACGTTACCTTTGTCGGAGAGCGCCATGCCGGCATAATAGCCCGATCCGAGTGCCTCCAGATCTATATTCATCACGTTTGTCTCTTTGTAATATTTCTCCATCACCTGCATCCCAGACATGGCGTAGATTCTCATCATCCTTATACTTTCGGGGAACGTGATCTCGAAATGGCCTCCGCCGATACTCTTTACAATGGGCTTTGTCGGAGATATCAGTTCATCGAATTCAATTGCCCTTGTCGCCGCTTCCTTCCTGATGGAGCGTATGAAATTGTCATAAAACTCAAAGGGCACCTCTTCTGTGACGTCATCGAGCGTCATGTCGCGGTAATCATCGGGATCATAGAGTTTGTATTCCACAGCCCCCGGCAACATTATCTGTTTGCCTGTGCGGTCGATATTCTCCAGCCTCTCCTTATTCTCATCGTCTAACGCCTCATATTCGGGCGTGGAATAAGGTCTCGTCAGAATATCCGTGATATAACCTGGAATATTGCGCCATGCCGCGAAAGCCCTTTCAGGTATTCGCGAATCATACCGGATAAGTTCTATTTCCCGAGCATAAGTCTTAAGTAGGTCGGACTCCTCATCTGTAAGATCCTCCCGCTTGAAATTGCGTTTGAGGCTATAGGCCAATATCGGGAAAGCCTTGTTTTCAGCCGACACCACAACATACCCTCCCCTCTGATGATTGA
>URNY01000152.1 GCA_900549375.1 uncultured Bacteroidales bacterium
GCCAACAAAAAAGGTCTTCTTTCGAAGACCTTTTCGGGTGGAAGATGGGGCTCGAACCCACGACCTTCGGAACCACAATCCGACGCTCTAACCAACTGAGCTAATCTCACCATCTCTGCTTTCTCTAAAGCGATGCAAAGTTATATCATTTTTTTCAATCCTGCAAATTTTGAATCAAATTTTAAAAATTTCTTTCTATTTCCATTTCTCAAAACTTTTTCTCTTCCCCCTTTGTTATATTTGTACGATTATTGTATTTGCACTGTGTTTTATTCATGGTATTAAAAGAAATTTTTAATGCTTGAAACTGAGTTGAAGTTGTGAAACTTCAACTCAGTTTTTATTATATCACCGCTTTTTCGTAAATTTGCATCCAATCCGGATTATCCGCAACTATGCGCCTTCCCGGATTAATCGATTATGAATATCAGCAATAAATACATATATTCCCTACTTTTATTATTCCTCTGCCTCGCCATGTGCTCCGCGCCGGCTACGGCTCAGAAGCCTACGGGCTCCGGCCGAGGCGACCAATCTCAATTCGCCGACGGCAACGCGGGCAAAAAGGAAACCTACAAGCCGGGCAACGCCTGGACTCTCTCCTATCCATTAGGCACCCACGAGCAGTCAACCCTCGACACCCTCCTCTACAACTACCAGCGCCAGTTCATCCCCGCCATGAACAGCGATGCATGGGCCACCACAGGCTCGCTTGGCGCAGAAGGCCTCAACATGCTCTATTTCCAAAGGCCGAAGCCGTCGCAGGTCTTCTTCGAAGATGCCCTCGAGCACTATCTCCCCACTTTCAGAAAAGAGAAATTCTATAATGTGTACATCCCCATGACGCTCCTCTCATATAACTTCGGAGGAAACCGCGACAACCATTCCGACCGCCTCAAGGGCATATTCGCCGGAAATGTAAACCGCCGCATAGGCATCGGCGCCAATATCGATTATATCTATACCAAAGGAGCCTACAACAGCGACGCCGCCAAAAACCTCATTTACGGCCTGCAGGGATATTACACCGGCGATCACTACGAGATGCAGGCATTCATGAACCATTACAACTCCATGAATCAGGAAAACGGCGGTATCACCGATGATCTTTATATCACCGATCCGGCCCTGCTTCAGGGAGGTGTCGACAAGATAGAGCCCAAATCAATCCCCACCCGTCTCAACGGCGCCCAGAACCGCCTTGTCGGTGCCGAGATCTATATGTCGCACGCCTACAAAATCGGCTTCTGGCGCGACGACACGCAGGAGGGCGACACCGTGGAAAGGCGTACTCTGGTGCCCGTCACCAAATTCATCTACGCCTTCGATTATAAATACAACCATCACTCTTTCAAGAACTCCGTTGCATCCGAGGCATCCGAATTCTGGCAAAACACCTACTTCAACCCTTCGCAAACCTACGATGAAACCCATTACTGGTCAGTTTCCAACACCTTGGGAATCTCCATGATCGAAGGATTCCAGCGATGGGCCAAGTTCGGCCTCTCCGCCTATGCCACCTACGAAATCGATGATTTCAAGCAGTCATGGCTGCTCTCCGCCGCGCAAAACCCGACGCCCGACACTCCCGGCGACCCCGACGGCGTACCTGTTGAGCCCGATCAGACCCCCGAAGGGCTCTCCCCCCTCCCCGACGGATTCACCATGGAGCCCCGCAAACGCCGCAACAGACTCTGGATTGGCGGACGCCTTGAGAAGATGAAAGGAAGCCTACTGAAATATGCCGTAAATGCCAAATTCGGCATCCTCGGATATGCAGCGGGTGACCTCGATATAGATGGAAATGTCGAAACCAATTTCAAACTCGGCCGCGACACCGTGAGGATAGCCGCCGAAGGATTCTTTCGCAACCAGACGCCCTCCTATCTACTGAGGCATTACATCTCCAACCACTTCGTATGGAACAATGACTTCGGAAAGACGCGCTCCTTCCGCGTAGGCGGCCACCTTCATATTCCATGGACAAAGACCGACATACGCGTCGGAGTGGAAAACATCCAGAACTATGTCTACTTCAACTCGGCCTCGAAGCCCGAGCAGAACGGCGGAAGCATACAGATATTTTCAGCCTCACTCGAGCAAAAATTGAAATTCGGCATCTGGAACTGGAACAACACCATCACATATCAGGCCTCTTCCAACCAGGACGTGCTTCCACTGCCCGCACTCAGCGTCTACAGCAACATGTTCCTCGGCTTCACCGCCTTTAAGGTATTGCACATGCAGATCGGCATCGACTGTGACTACTACACCAAATACCGCGGGATGGACTATCAGCCAGCCACGATGTCATTCCACGTGCAAGGGGAGAATCCGATATGGGTGGGCAACTTCGCGCTCGCCAACGCCTACATCACAGCCAAGCTCTACAAAGTCCGCTTCTTCGTGCTCTGGAGCCACGTCAACCAAGGCCTCTTCGGCAGCAACTACTTCTCCATGCCCCACTACCCCATCGACCCCCGCCAGCTCCGCTTCGGCCTCTCCATCGACTTCGCCAACTAACAGCAGGACTGAGATGAAATTATAAAAAATCGGAGATGCGTGAACTGCGCATCTCCGATTTTTTATATTATTTCTTAATACGGATTTATTTCAGGACGCCGAGGCGCTTGCCGACGGTGATGAAGGCGGCGATGGCTTTGTCGAGCTGCTCGCGGGTGTGGGCGGCGGAGAGCTGTACGCGGATGCGCGCCTGATCTTTGGGTACTACCGGATAGTAGAAGCCGGTGACGTAGATCCCCTCTTTCTGCATCTCGGCGGCGAAGTCCTGCGACAGCTTGGCGTCGTAAAGCATCACGGCGCAAATGGCGCTCTGCGTCGGCTTGATGTCGAAGCCGGCGGCCAGCATCTTCTCGCGGAAATATTTCACGTTCTCCATCAGCGTGGTGTGCAGGTCATTGCTCTCTTTGAGCATCTTGAACATCTCGATGCTGGCGCCTACTATCGAGGGAGCCACGGAGTTCGAGAAGAGATAGGGACGCGAACGCTGGCGAAGCATGTCGATTATCTCTTTCTTGCCGGTGGTGAAACCGCCCATGGCGCCTCCGAACGATTTACCGAGCGTGCCGGTGAATATATCGATCTTGCCATAGCAGTTGAATTTCTCGGCAACTCCGTGTCCGGTCTCGCCGACCACTCCGGCCGAATGGCTCTCGTCAACCATCACTAAGGCATCATATTTCTCTGCAAGCTCGCAGATCTTGTCCATAGGAGCCACGTTGCCGTCCATCGAGAACACTCCGTCGGTGGCGATGATGCGGAAACGACAGTCGGCGGCCTCTTTGAGACAACGCTCCAGATCCTCCATGTCGGCATTCTTATAGCGGAAACGTTTTGCCTTGCAGAGACGCACGCCATCTATGATTGAAGCGTGGTTCAGCGAATCGCTGATGATTGCGTCCTCTTCACCGAACAACGGCTCGAAAAGTCCGCCGTTTGCATCGAAGCAGGCAGCATAGAGAATCGTATCCTCTGTTTTGAAATAATCGCTGATAGCGGCCTCGAGCTCTTTGTGGAGATCCTGTGTGCCGCAGATGAAGCGAACCGACGACATGCCGTAGCCGCGTCGATCCATCGCTTTCTTGGCGGCCTCGATCAGCCTGCTGTTGTCGGCAAGGCCCAGATAATTGTTGGCGCAGAAGTTAAGAACCTCGCCCTTTACATTCTCCACTTCGATGTCGGAGCTCTGCGGAGTCACGATGATTCGCTCGTTCTTATAAAGACCGGCTTCCTTGATTTCGCTGAGTTCCTTGCGGAGATGTTCCTGAAATTTCGTGTACATGATATTATAAAGTTTAGGTCTAAGTTTAGGTCTGAATCATTTCATTTCTCTCAGGGGAAAGAAGCGTTGATTCCCCATCACTAAAAATTTAATCAAAGATAACGATTATTTATGATTTTTCGCTATTTTTGCACGTAAATCTAACCTTTAACAACAAGTCATGAAGAATATCCTTATAATCGGTGCTACCGGCCAGATCGGATCGGAGCTCACAATGCGTCTCCGCAAAGAATATCCGGGAGGAAACGTGGTGGCAGGCTATATCCCGGGAGCCGAGCCCAAAGGTGAGCTGGCCGAAAGCGGCCCCTCGATGATTGTAGACATCACCAATCCGGCGCAGATTGCCGAGGCGGTCGACAAATATAAAATCGATACAATCTATAATCTTGCCGCCCTTCTCTCTGCTGTGGCCGAGGCCCGTCCGCAGCTGGCATGGAAAATCGGTGTCGGCGGTCTCTACAACTGCCTCGAGATTTCGCGCGAGAAGGGATGCGCTCTCTTCACCCCGAGCAGCATCGGCTCTTTCGGCCCGTCCACTCCCCATGTCAAGACTCCGCAGGATACCATCCAGCGTCCCGAAACAATATATGGCGTCACTAAGGTCACGGGCGAGATGCTCGCCGACTATTACGCCCGCCGCTTCGGTGTCGACACCCGCTCGGTGCGATTCCCCGGCCTGATCTCTTACGTGACTCCTCCCGGAGGCGGCACAACCGACTATGCCGTCGATATCTATTATTCGGCCGTAAAGGGCGAGGAATTCAAATGTCCGCTCAAGCCGGGAACTTTCATGGATATGATGTATATGCCGGATGCTCTGAGAGCCGCCATCGAAATCATGGAGGCCAATCCCGACAAACTCGTTCACCGCAATTCTTTCAACATCGCTTCCATGAGCTTCGACCCGGAAATCATCTACAATAAGATCAAGGAATATCGTCCGGAGTTCAAGATGACTTATGAGCTTGATCCCTTGCGCCAGAGCATAGCCGATTCATGGCCCGACTCTCTCGATGATACCTGCGCCCGCGAGGAATGGGGATGGAAACCGGAATACGACCTCGATTCGATGACACGCGACATGCTCGTTAACCTCGAAAAGAAACTTCTCTAAACTCTGAATGAATAGTATTTTGCCCTTCTGAGAGAGAGACAAACGCTAATAAATGTTAAATTGACAAAAAACCGAAAACGCAAAATGCGTTTTCGGTTTTTTCATTCTAACTTTGTGTCAGAATGGAACAACGCGCAATATCAGAAGAAGCATACGAAGCCCTCGTAAAGTCAATTTTTCCAATAATTCTCAGGAAAGGCATGAAAGCCACCACCATGGACAGCGTGGCGGCGCAGCTTTCCATGTCAAAGCGCACACTCTACGAAATCTTCGAAAGCAAGAACGGTATGTTGGTGGCTGTTATATCCTACTTTCACAGGCAATTCCACAATCGGGCAGTAGAGATTTTCAACGAAGCCGGGTCGGTGATAGAGGCGATCTACCGAATCCTGCAGATGCACCAGCAAGTTATGCAGCAGGGCCATCCGGATTTCTTCCGCGATATGGATGAGAATTACAAAAGCCTGCGTCATATCTACGACGAAGAGCAGAAGAACTGGAATAACGACATAGTGACTATTCTGCGCATGGGAATGAAGCAGGGGGTTTTCCGCAAAGACGTGAACTATCCTGTCACAATCCGACTCACGAGGCTTCAGATGGAATCGCTCAAACGTATGGAAGAGTTTTTCCCCTCCGACATCACAATGGCAGAGGCTTTCGACGCCATCAGTGTCGGATTCCTCCGGACCATCGCTACGGCGGAAGGTATCGCCATCCTCGACCGAATGAGGGCCGAAGAGCCTCCCGGCAAATTGAGGGTAAGCTGCCTTGAGCAAGGAGAGGAATGACTAAGGTTAGATGCCGTTGCTCCCACATTTATATCTTCGAATAAAAAAACTTATCGACTAATATAATCTATTACTGTCCGCTAAACTTTTGAGGTCAACTGAAAATTAGGGCTGATTCCGTTT
>URNY01000153.1 GCA_900549375.1 uncultured Bacteroidales bacterium
AGAGCGTGACGGTGCTCAAGGATGCCGCTTCCGTAGCCATCTACGGTTCGCGTGCTGCCAACGGCGTTATCGTGATCACTTCCAAGAAAGGCGCGTTGGGCGAGGCTCCCAAAGTGACCGTCCGCGCAAATATAGGATGGAGCCAGATGGTAGGCGACAATGTGGATATGATGAACTCGCAGCAGTACATCGACTTCCGCGACAAGATCGGATCGCCCGTAACCGACGAAATCCGCAACATTGTCGACAAATTCGGCATCTCCACCAACTGGCGCGATGAATTCTTCAATTCCAGCGCACCGACTTATTCTATCGACGCAGCCGTAAGAGGCGGGAGCGAACGCATCAACTACTACATATCGTTGAACCATTTCAACGAGGAAGGTATCGTGAAGCATTCCAACATGCGTCGTGAGACCCTGCGTGCATCTTTGAACGTCAAAGTCAACGACTGGTTCCGCGTAGGTCTTCAGTCCAACCTCGGTTATACCAAATACAAGACCACATCCGCAGCAGCGACGAGTCAGGGCATCAACATCGGCAACCCGATGGTACTCGCCCGCTTTGCAATGCCGTATGATTCTCCCTACTACTACACATTCGATGAAGCCGGAAACATTGTCTACGGTGATAAAGCAGACGTGCTGCACTATTCGGTACAGAATCCATACACTCCCGATTTTCAGTCTACCATCTGGAACCGCTATCGCTCACGCGTAACGGCCAACCTGAATCTCTTCGAGCAGATCACTCCCATTCCCGGCCTTATCATCCGCGCTCAGCAGGCTGTCAACGGCTATGACGCCCGCATCAACTGGGAGACATACCCCTACAAATCATACATCAGCCCTATGGGCGATCTGATCGGTTCCGTGCCTGACGGACAGATCAACACCGGCGCTAACCAGCAGTCGTTCACAAGGTATTATTCATTCACCTATACCAATACCGCCGAATATAATTTCTCGATAGCCGAGAAACATAATTTCCAGGTACTTGCCGGTGAAGAATCAATCATAAGCAGAACCAACGGTTTCTCCGCATTTATCTCCGGATTCACCGACCGTCGACTGATGCTCCTCACACAGGGAACAACCATCACTCCCGACAACCTCGACCAGTCGATTGTCAACGAGACATTCAACTCACTCTTCTTCAAGGTGAACTATGATTTCGACAACCGCTATTTCGCAGAAGCGACCTACCGCCGCGACGGCAGCTCGAAATTCGCTCCCGGTCACCGCTGGGCAAACTTCTTCTCTGTCGGCGCGATGTGGAACGCAAAGAATGAAAGTTTCCTCCAGCCTGTAAACTGGCTTGACGAACTGCAACTCCGAATCAGCTACGGTACCACAGGTAACTCCTCTATCAACAACTACCTCTATTTCGGTTCCGTAGGTACTTACGAGAACGGTTATGGCGAAGGTCAGTCTTCCTGGGGACTCGCAAATCCCGCCAATCCCGATCTGACATGGGAAACCGTGAAATCTTTTGATGTAGGTCTTCACTTCAAGATATTCAACATCCTCTCGGGTGATGTCGATTTCTACAAAAAGACAACCACCGACATGCTGATGGATATTCCATGGAGCAATACAACGGGATTCTCTTCGGGAGCCGGCAACATCGGATCGATGACCAATACCGGCGTCGACCTCTCTCTCAACGCCGACATCATCAAGACAAGAGACTGGTTCTGGGGTGTGCGCGCCAACTTCAACTACAACAAGAACAAAATCACCGAGCTCTTCAACGGCCGCGATTTCTACACTATCGCAAATACAGGTCTTCGCTATGAAGTAGGACACTCGGCAGGAGAATTCTACTCCGTACGGTATGTAGGTGTCGATCCACGCGACGGGCGCCAGATGTGGCTCGACAAGAACGACAACATCACCAAAGTCTGGAATGAGGATGAGAATTCGGTAATGACCGGTAAGAGCCAGTTCGCTCCCTGGAACGGCGGTTTCGGAACAAACCTCCGCTGGAAGGGTCTCGGTCTTCAGCTTGATTTCGTTTGGGCCGCCAAGAAATATATGACGAACAACGACGCATATTTCCTTTACAATGCCCAGCAGGGTTCTCAGCTGAACCAGGCAGTCGACATGCTCAACGTCTGGACAAAGCCCGGCGATGTTACCATGTATCCTAACGCTACCGAAGAAATTCAGTTTGACGACCGCCTGATCGAAGACGCCTCCTTCATGCGTCTGAAGAATCTCACGCTCACATACTCTTTGCCCGCAAAGTGGATGAAGGCTGCACATCTCGACAATGTGACTTTCCATTTCACCGGACGTAATCTCTGGACTGTGACCGACTACAAGGGTTACGACCCCGAACCACAGACCAACGTGTATCAGTTTGCTTATCCCAACACACGTCAGTATGAATTGGGAGTAGAGGTAACTTTCTAAGACTACTTATATGAAAAAGATATTTTTAACCATATTTGCCACCGGAGCGCTTCTTACTTCGTGCGACATGAATGAGCTTCCGGCAGGCTCGCTTAGCGACGAAACGGCTATCCAGACGCTTGAGGACGCCACGAATTTCAGAAACGGTATCTACAACAATATCCGTGGCATCTCAGCCGGAACAGCCATCTCGCGACCGGAAATCCAGGCCGACCTTTTCATCGGCACAATCGTCAACGGCAACCAGAACGGTTCCATAAGTCTCGGGTCAATCACTTCGAGTACAACTGATATCGCCGGTTTCTGGTCAGCGCCCTATTCGGCAATCGCCGCCGTAAACTATTTCCTTCCCCGTGTAGAGTCGCTTCTGGGCAACGAGAACATTTCGGACGATGCCAGGATAACGCTCGAACGCTACCGCGGCGAGGCTCACTGGGCACGCGCATACTACTATTATTTCCTTACTGAGAAATACTGCAATTCCTACACTGTGGTAGACCCCAACGCTGCTGACACGGGTGTGCCCCTCGTTACGGAATATCATCCCTCCGGTGATTACGCCACTTATCCCGGCCGCGCTACTCTCGCAGAGGTTTATACTCAGATCGAGAAGGATCTGGACATCGCTTATACCGACCTCGACAATTTCGAGAAATCCGGAATTGCAGGTGCGGATGAGAATCTCCAGCCTAACGCAGCTTACCTGAGCACCTACACTGTTACAGCTCTTCAGGCCCGTATCGCCCTCCTCAAGGGTGAATGGGACAAGGCTCTCGCCAAAGCAGAGATACTTATCGGAACCAACGGTTCTTCTCCCTTCAGCCTTACGGACGACATGTCGTATGACAGCATGTGGACCAGCGATGAGGGCGATGAGCTCATCTTCGTTCCTTTCGGCAATCAGACTCAGGCGAGTGCTGTTCCCGACACCGGTTCCGCATGGCTCACAAACAGTAACGGCATTTATCTCTATGTGCCGACTTCAACGGTGCTTTCCCTTTACGACCAGTTCGACGACATCAGGTATGATTCATTCTTCCGCGATGCATTCCTTCTCGTGAATGGCGAAACGGTGCTCTGCCCGTCGTTCGTGAAATTCCCCGGTAACCCTGTATTCAATACCGGTTCTTCCAATGCATTCCGCAATAAGCCGAAACCTTTCCGTCTTAGCGAGATGTATCTCATTGCAGCCGAGGCTGCCGCTATGTCGAGCAACAACCAGACCGCCAAAGCAAATAAATATCTCAATGATCTTCGCCGCGCACGTATTTACGCCTATGCGGATGAGAATCACGCCGGTCAGGAACTTATCGACGCTATCCGCGTAGAGAGATGCAAGGAGCTTATCGGTGAGGGATTCCGCATCAGCGATCTGCGTCGCTGGGGTCTCGGTTTCACCAGAAAGGCCGACTACACCGGTGCCTACTCCGATCTGCGTCCCGCTCTCGTAGCCGCAGGTATCAATGTAGAATATACTCCCGGCGACTACAGATTTGTATTGCCAATTCCTACAAACGAGATGGATACGAATCCCCAGCTCAAAGGACATCAGAACCCGGGTTATTGATTTCAACACTTAAAAAATTGAATTGATATGAAATATTTAAAAACCATAGGCTTCGTATTGAGTGCTTTTCTTCTGACGGCATGTTCGGATGAAGAGGATTTCAACACCGCCGGCAATGTTTCCGTACAGTTGGGACAGACAGAGATCCGCGTCAATGAAAACGACCGCGACATCTCGGTTCCGGTAGTTGTAACCGGAGATGCCAACGGCCCGATCAGGGTGAAATTCAGTCTCAAGGGCACGGGAAGCAACCCAGCAGAAATTTTTGAGAACCATGACGGTGAGTATTACGGCAACGTTTATCTCCAGTCCGATTATCTGAATATTCCTTCGGATGAAAAGGTTGCTTATCTGAATTTCTCTATTCAGGACGATGAAGACAAAACTACGGGCGACCGCACGTTCTCGATCAGCATTGAATCCGTTGAGGGTGCAACGATCGGCGCAGACAAAACTATTGATGTAACGATTCTCGAGAACGATATCGCCGCTCCGCAGTATCTCGAACTTGCGGGCGACTGGTACTTCAATTATCGCGACTACGGTAATGCAGACGCTGCCTTCCCGGTGGAGATACAAGTTCAGACAGATGAAAACGCAGAGGGTTATGGACGTGATTTGATCATGAGAGATATGTTCCTTGGGGGCGCCGCCAACTCGGCAAGATTCTATGCCGACCGCGTAAAGGACTCTTACTACATCGAAATAACTCTCCCGAGCCGCCTCGGAAGCATCGATGCCTCAACGAGCGCATTCATGTCGATCGGAACCCGCGATCTGAGAGTTTCGCTCGCAACCACAAAAATCAGAGGAGACCTGAGTGCAGACGGCAAGACGATCACCTTCGATCCGTCAATAACACTGATCGCCTTCACGGCAACCAACGACCTGTCGTCGCTCGATGCCCTCATCGACCTTGCCGACAACATCACGATGACAAAGCAGTAATCATTCCCGGCCCTCCGGGCCATTCAATAAAAAGCCGCGTGTCTGCCCGACACGCGGCTTTTTTTCATCCCAACGAATGCCTTGCGCAAGCTTCCAACGTGGGCATCAAGAGTCGCGCCGCGACTTGCTTTCGCAAAATCTCAAAACTTGATTCGCCAATAAATCTGTCCGTTTTATTTATTGCCAATAAACAAAATTACCCATTTTTATTTACTGTCAATAAATAAATTCACCCGTTTTTATTTATTGCCAATAAATAAAATGTTATATTTGCAGAATAATAGGCGTTTGTTATAGATTCTGATATGATAGACAAAGAGATTCTGAAAGCGATTATTGTGGAGGGGCAGGAGTTGCTAAGCGATATCAAACCTGTGGAAAGAGCCTTCAAATTTGAGGCGCAAGCAAGATATGTATTCGTCGGCGTGCGTCAGGCCGGAAAATCATTCCTGATGTATCTGAGAGCGAAAGAACTTATCGGCGCCGGTAAAAATCCTGAGGAGTTCCTTTTCATCAACTTCGATGATGAGAGACTTTTGGGATTCGAAGCATCGGATTTTGATTCTATATTGCAGGCATATTCATCGCTATACGATGGAAAACCGATATTGTTCCTTGACGAAATACAGAATATCGAGGGATGGGAACATTTCGCCAGACGGATGGCAAACCAACGGTATATGACCTACATAACGGGAAGTAATGCAAAGATGCTAAGCCGTGATATCGCCACACGTCTCGGAGGACGATTTATGGAACAAAGGGTATTCCCTTACTCTTTCAGAGAATATCTGAGAGCCAAAGGCATCGAGCCCTCCGCTAATTGGAAATACGGCAAAGAGAAAGGAGGAATCGAACGGTACCTTACCGATTATTTCCGGTGGGGCGG
>URNY01000154.1 GCA_900549375.1 uncultured Bacteroidales bacterium
CCTCGGTCGATGACCGCCATGTCAGCCTGATATTCATGCACAAGCATCAATTCGTCGCGCATCAGCCACGCGGCCGGATTAAACCAGTTCACAATACATACCATCTGGGCAATCAACAAGTCCACCCAATGATGACAGGCTATGTGTTTCAGCTCGTGGGTGGCAATTGCGGAACAGTCGCTTTCATAATCTTTTCGACTGACTACGACATACCGCATCCAACTGTACGGAGCGAAACGGTCATCTTCAGTCACTACCAACGTGTAGCCGTTATGCTCCTCTTTGCTGCCTGAACGGATCACGCCAATCAGGCGTATCCAAGTAATTACGGTTTTTACAGCCACAACTGCCATTCCGATTATGAATGCCCATATCAGAAAGGTTCCCCAGATTGGTGTGGTGTCGGCGATTGTACCCATACTGATTGCCTCCCGATTGTCGATCGCAATCGTTTGATAAGCAGAAACATCTTTCAAATCCTCAATCAATTGGAATATCGGATATGCGGTAAACGCAACAACATATATAGCCAACAACACTCCACGGTTGAATCCATGCTGATTGTCACGAGCCATAAACAATCTGTATACAAGGTACAATGCGAGCATCAGGAACCCGCTTATTATAGAATATGATAAAAATTCTCCCATAGCCATTTCTTTAGACTCTGTTCCTTAAATTAAAGGTATTATTGTTGACTCCCTTTCTGCTCCATAAGTCTGAGCAGTTCCTTTAATTCATCTGCGGAAATCTTATCCTCCGCTACCAACGACGACACAGCGCCGTAATAACTTCCTCCGAAATAGTTCTTGATGAAATTACCGAAACTGCGACTGCGGAAATACTCCTTCGCAACCTTGGCAGAGTAATGATACGTTCCACCTATATCCTCATGGCCCACAAAACCTTTGGCTTCGAGTCTTCGCATCACTGTAGACACTGTGTTGAAATGTGGCTTGGGGTCGGGATAAAGTTCCACAAGCCTGCTGATTGCGATCGGGCCATTCTCCCACAGCAACCGCATCAGTTCCTCCTCCTTGGGAGTCAGTTTATCTTCCTGTTTTCTTTTCATAACTATTTTTGTAGTTACACGCCCCAAAATTAATAACTATTTTTATAGTTGCAATGACCTTAATCTGATTTTAACCTTTATTAACATTGAGTTCTATTCATACCATTTACATATAAAAAATTAGCGGTGCCAGGCAAAACAGCCTGACACCGCTAAACAGTTATCGATAAATACTGCCGGAAGTTCCGGCCTATTTATTATTTCACTTTAAGATCGCGGAGAACCTGATCGATATGCTCCTCAGCCTTGAGAACGCATGCCTCATATTCGGAAGCATCCTTCATATCCTCGCGAACTTCTACATAGAACTTGATCTTGGGCTCTGTGCCGGAAGGACGGATAGATACCTTGTCGCCGGCCTCGGTGAAGAACTGGAGTACATTGGATGTTGTCGGGAAGTCAAGCTTCGTAACTTCGCCCGTCTTCAGATTGCGGCAGTTGAGATCCGCATAATCCTTGATAACGGCAAGAGGACTTCCGGCAAGCTCTTTCGGAGGATTCTCCCTGAATTCCTTCATCATCGCAACAATCTCTTCGGCACCGGTTTTTCCGGGACGAACCACGCTTACGCCGCGCTCGCGAGAGAAGCCATACTCTGCATAGATCTGCACAAGTAGCTCATAAAGATTCATACCTTTATCGGCAGCCCAGGCGGCAGCCTCAGCGATCAGAGAGTTGGCTGAGATTGAATCTTTGTCGCGTACGAAAGTCTCGGCCAGGAAGCCATAGCTCTCCTCGCCGCCACCGAGATAGCGTCCTTCATTTTCCATATTGCGCATCACATCCGCAATCCATTTGAAGCCGGTGTAGCAATCGAAGCATTTCACGTTGTTCTTGTCCGCGATGCGCTTGATTGTCTCTGTGGTCACGATTGTCTTGACGCAATATTCATTTCCCTTGAGAAGTTTCTTCTCCACATTCTGGGTAATGATATAATAAAGAAGAAGCATCACGATCTGGTTGCCGTTCACAAGCTGATACTCCCCTTTCTTGTCGCGTACCACCAGACCTACACGGTCGGCATCCGGGTCGGAGGCGAGCACAATGCTCGCGCCTGTCTCTTTAGCCTTGGCCACAGCCATTGCCATAGCCTCGGGATTCTCGGGGTTCGGAGAAACCACTGTGGGGAAATCTCCGCTCTGGATATCCTGCTCGGGAACATGTATCACATTGTTGAAACCCCAGAGTTTGAGCGAATCGAACATCAGACGCTTGCCTGTGCCATGGATAGGTGTATAGACTATCTTCATGTCGCTGTGTCGGCGGTCGGCTTCAGGATCGAGCGAAAGTGAATGGATATCGGCAAGGAACTGGTCGTCGATATCTTTGCCGATGCTCTGTATCAGCGCAGGATTGGGGGTGAAACGGATCTGATCCACAGATGTGATGGCATTCACATATTCGATGGTCTTCACATCATGAGGGGAGATCATCTGGGCGCCGTCGCTCCAGTATGCCTTATAACCGTTGTATTCCTTGGGGTTGTGGCTGGCTGTGACCATCACGCCGCTCTGGCATCCGAGTTTGCGGATGGCATAGGAAACCTCCGGAGTGGGGCACGGTCCGTCGAAAAGGTATACCTTGATACCGTTTGCCGAGAAGATGTCGGCTGTCAGTTCGGCAAATTTGCGGGAATTATGACGCACGTCATGGCCCACGGCAACACATATCTGAGGAAGTTCCTTAAAACAGTCTTTCAGGTAATTGGCAAGACCCTGGGTAGCCGAGCCGACGGTGTAGCGGTTCATGCGGTTTGTGCCTGCACCCATGATGCCGCGGAGACCTCCCGTTCCGAACTCAAGGTCTTTATAGAATGATTCTATAAGTTCCGTCTTATCATCGGCCTGAAGCATTTTCTCGACTTCGCGCCGCGTCTCTTCGTCATATTCGGGGGTAAGCCATTTCTGAGCCCGTTCCGTCACGGTTCTCAACAATTCGTCATTGCTCATAAATAATTGTCTTAGGTGTTATATGTTAATAATTTTCTATCTATGGCCGCAAGGGGAAGATTCTCCCTTGCTTTCGAACCGCAAATCCGCCATAGGGATATGCGCTCTATATGATTAACGCAAAGATAATAAAAATTTCCGCATCTTTAACAGGTTTTAATCAAAATGCCTAACTTTGCATAGCCAAAGTTATCTTTACGTTTTACTTAACAGCAAATAATATGTCTAAAATATCATGGCGTCCGGGCACTATGGTCTACCCCCTGCCTGCGGTTCTCGTGACATGCGGCGCCACCCCAGAAGAATGGAACCCGCTGACGGTGGCTTGGACCGGAACAATCTGCTCGGATCCTGCGATGTGCTATATCTCCGTGCGCCCCGAGCGCTATTCTCATGCCATATTGATGAAACGGATGGAATTCACCATCAATCTGACTACTGCCGAGATGGCTCGGGCCACGGATTGGTGCGGTGTCCGCTCGGGACGTGATTACGACAAATGGAAAGAGACAGGACTCACCCCTCTCCCTGGCGAGAAAGTGGCTTCTCCCACTATTGCCGAATCACCGCTGAGCATCGAATGCCGCGTCAAAAGCGTCATGAACCTCGGCTCACACGATATGTTCATAGCCGAAGTGGTGAATGTCCGCGCTGATTCCCGCTATTTCGACCCCGAAACGGGACTCTTCTCGCTCGAAAAATCCGGCATCATGGCCTACTGCCACGGCAAGTATCACCATCTTGGCGAAATAATAGGTAAATTCGGTTTTTCCGTTCAGAAAAAACCGAAATAATCGATGAATAAACCTTCTTTACCATCTTCAAGGTAACTCCGACCCGATTTTTACCTATTACGTGCGATTGCGAAGTGTTTCGGCTGGTATTAATTTTGCAATCGTAATACATGCCATAGTTATTAGTTATTAGTTTTGACTTCAGTTTTCCGCATAGGTTCCACATGCGGAAAACTGCGGCGCATTGAAACATCAGAAGTATCATGACGTTATCCTCACATTATTCGGCCGACGACCCGATGGCCACCCTTATCGGAGCCGACTATCGCCTCGTCCATGTGATTACCCGCTTCGGAATCAAAATCGGATTCGGCGACAAGACAGTCGATGAGGTCTGCACTCAGTACAATGTGGATACCAACACTTTTCTGGCGGTTGTCAATTTCATCCTCGAGGGCTTCACATCGTTCGACAAGTCAATGCCTCTATCGCTTCCGTCGTTGATTCTTTATCTGAAACGCAGTCACACATATTTTCTCGATTTCGCGCTCCCCGGAATCAGAAATAAACTGCTTGAAGGAATACGCATAGGCACCGATGATGTCTCTTTCCTTATCATAAAGTTTTTCGATGATTATTATGATGAGGTGCGCAAGCACATGGAATATGAGGAGAAAACCGTTTTCCGCTATGTCGACAGTCTCCTTTCGGGAGTGATTCCCTCTGATAACTTCCATATCGCCACATATAGCGAAAACCATGAGCAGGCCGCCGACAAACTCGGCGAACTGAAGCATATACTTCTTAAATTCTGCCCGGCCAATTCCGACATGGCGCTTGTGAACGAAGCCCTTTTCCTCATCTGCCAGTGCGAGAAGGAACTGGAGAACCATTGCTTTGTGGAAGACACGCTTCTGGTTCCGGAAATAAAGAAAATGGAAAAATGCGTTGAGAATGGCTGAAGAGAAAACACATATAATAATTGCCGAGACCTCTCCTATCATTTCCGCCGGAATCTCGCATACGCTCAAGCGTCTGCCGGCTAAGAACCTTTATGTGACCGAGCTGAAAACCCCGGCCGACATGCAGGAGTGCTTGCGGTCGTCGCATCCGGAGATTCTGATTGTGAATCCGGCTTTCGGAGGCGTATTCAACCCTCTGGAGGTGCGTGCAGTAAAACCTGATCTGCGCATCGTTGCCCTCGAGGTGGGACCGCTCGACCGTAGCGTCCGCAGTCGTTACGACGATGTGATCTCGATTGTCGACGACATTTCGGCGATCTCCGATAAGATCAACGCCCTCATCGACCGCGGTCAGACCGCTCCCGACGAGAACAAAGACACCGTGTCGCAACGAGAGAAAGAGATAATAGCTCTCGTGGCAAAAGGATTGACAAACAAGGAAATCGCCGACAAACTGTATCTGTCGGTCCACACCGTAATCACTCACAGACGCAATATCGCCCGCAAACTCGAGATCCATAGCGCCACCGGTCTGACAATCTACGCCATCGTCAACAAACTCGTGGATCTCTCGGAAATCAAACTGTGATTCTCAGGCTCTCCTGCAGGCTTTCGTAGGATTCGTTCCTTACCTTTCCGATTTTTTTACTATATTTGCAGGTTCAGAACAACCATGGTATCTGATTCCTTCTGATATGAGTAAAAACAACGGCAATAACACTGAAATATACGGAAATACTCTCGACCCCAAGGCCGCAAAACGGATAATGCGCAACAGACGCATAGTGAAATGGCTGTGGATGTCATTTCTGGGACTCGGTTTCTTCATTTTTATCTTTCTGCTCCTTGTCTATAACGGCGTAATAGGCTACATGCCCCCTATCGAGGAGCTCGAAGATCCGCACTACAAACTTGCATCGCTCGTTTACGCCTCCGATGGAACCACGGAGCTGGGCCGCTATTACTACGGCTCGGGCAACCGTGTATATACCGACTACGATGCCGTGTCGCCCCACGTGATCAACGCTCTTATCGCCACCGAGGACGTGCGTTTCAAAGAGCACTCGGGAATAGAT
>URNY01000155.1 GCA_900549375.1 uncultured Bacteroidales bacterium
GGGTGTTATAGCCTCTATCAGGGCGGTTTTTCCCGATCCCACGGGACCGCCTATTCCTATTCTACATGTCTGTGACATAATTCTTTCTATCTTTATAACTGGTTAATTCGGTTAATTCATGAACATACGCATGTTGCCCTTCTCATGCAGCGACGCTAAGATGTCGAGTTCGGGAAAGAAGGCGTGCATATCCTTCAGCTCCATTTCCGAAGCCTCCTGATAGAGCGCCTCTACCTGATCCGAGAGTTCGAACAGTATCTTCTGGGTGTCGTAATGAGATACTTTCACACATCTCAAAGCGGCCGAAAGCACCATGTTGATCACGCCGTACTGATGCGCGCAGAAAAGCGCCTTCTCATCGACTCCTGCCGCGGCATAAGCTATCCCCTGCGCCACAGGATAAGAACCGGGCAACTTCTCTGCCTTGATATCCTCAAGCCAGCGCGACATAAGTTCGCTGTCGAAAAGACGCGCCGAAAGCTCGGCAAGCTTCTTTCCCATGCGTCGGAGCATGAGCCGCGCCTCGTCGTTCATCTTGAAGAGCATGAGCGTCCGGTCGGCTTCGGCAATGGCTTCATAGTCGCCGCGCAGATATGCCCGGTGGGCATGCAGGGCGGCCACGCCGTCGCTGAAAGCAGCCTGCAACGCCTGCGACTGCGCAAGCTCACGCAAGGTGCCCGCGTCATGGACCATTCCTTCGAAAGAGGCCGTCTCAAGACCGTTTGAAAATGAGAACGTCCCGACGGGGAAAGTGGAATCTGTGAACTGCAGCAATCGAGACAGTGCCGTCATGCCATTGTCAGTGGGTGTGTTCATGGGCTATTCCGTTTTCATCAAAATGTACATGCGTGTGGGGATGATGCTCCTCGCCATGTGCATGGCTCTCATGCCCGGCGCCCCCGAAAAGTCGACGGATCTCATGAGGTGCGAGATACGGTATGATTTCCAATCCGGTCTGAAATTCGTAAGTGATGCCCTCCAGATGATGCGTCTCCATCACGCTGAGCATTACCTTCTTGTCGACTGTCAGCGGGACATACGCTTTCGTGCCTTTCACAACGGCAGGCCAGTGCTGGTTGCCTATGGCATGTCCGAGCTCTACGCTGCGTCGGATTATCGTGTCATGGTCTTTATCGGCAAGAGCACTCATGTCGATTACGAGAACAGGATTCAGCTCAATGCGGAGCACGGCCGCTTTTCCCGTGGCCTCGTCGTAGGCCACCACATCGCCGTCGACGACCTGCGTCTGGCGCTTCAGGGCTATCGGGTATTCCTCTCCGCTCGCCCCTTTGCCGAGAAAACGGCTTTTCTGGGCTGTCCATTGGTCGAGAAATATATAATCGATATCTGCTTTTTCAAGCTTCTTTTTCCATTCGGGATCTTTATTTATATTCCCGAGAATCTCTGTATATACTTTCATATTTCCTTTTCTTAACCTTGGTTGTATTTTTTCGTAGGGCCGGATATCTGCAAGAGGCGGGACGCGGGATGCGCCCCGCCTCTTGCAATGGATTCCGGTGGAGAGAGAATTGTCTATATTTGGATTATTTTGACTTAGCTGAACCAGTAGAGCTGGGCAAGCGCCAGTTCTTTGGCCGGCGGAACGGTTGCAGGATAACCGTCGACGGTTACCTCGAACGTTTCAGGATTGACCTCGATATTCGGAGTGGCCGTGTTGAGAACCATATCCTTCTTTGTGAGCTGGCGGATGCCGCGGACAGGATAGATTATGCTCTGAAGACCGAATTTCTCTTTGATGTCCGCATCATAAGAGGCGCGGCTCACAAACGTCATGCGCGTATTAGCCATGGCGCCCCCGAACTGGGCGAACATCGGACGCATGATCTTTGGCTGCGGCGTGGTGAGCGATGCGTTGGTATCGCCCATATTTGCCCACGAGATAAGTCCGCCCTTGATCACGAGCTGAGGCTTGGTGCCGAAGAATGCAGGTTCCCAAAGCACGAGGTCGGCCATCTTCCCTTTCTCGATAGAACCGAGCACATCGGAGATTCCGTAGCATATCGCCGGGTTCAGCGTGATCTTGGCCAGATAACGGAGCACGCGGAAATTATCGTTGTTTTCCGAATCTTCGGGAAGTTTGCCTCGAACCTGCTTCATATATGAAGCCATCTGGAACGTACGCATAAAGCTCTCGCCTACGCGGCCCATGGCCTGCGAGTCGGAGGAAACCATCGACAGTATACCTAAATCGTGGAACACATTCTCGGCGGCCTGCGTCTCGGGACGCACACGGCTCTCGGCGAAGGCCACATCGGAGGGAATGTTCGGATTGAGGTTATGGCAAACCATAATCATATCGAACAGCTCTGCCTGCGAATTGATACCGAACGGGAGTGTCGGGTTGGTCGACGAAGGAAGCACGTTCATCATCGAAGCCACTTTAAGAAGGTCGGGAGCATGGCCGCCGCCGGCTCCCTCTGTGTGATAGGTGTGGATTGTGCGGCCGTCGATAGCGGCAATCGAATCCTCAACATATCCGCTCTCGTTGAGAGTATCGGTATGGATTGCTACCTGAACATCGAAATCATCCGCAACAGCCATGCAAGTGCGGATAGCAGCCGGTGTGGCTCCCCAGTCCTCATGAATCTTGAAACCGCACGCGCCGGCTTTAAGCTGATTCTCGAGATCTTCGCGACATGAGCAGTTGCCTTTGCCAAGGAGGCCCACATTCACCGGTATGCCGTCGTACGACTGTAGAATACGTTGCAGATTCCACGGGCCGGAGGTGATGGTGGTACCGTTTGTACCGTCGGTCGGGCCGACACCGCCGCCGATGAGGGTCGTGATGCCGTTCGATAGACAGTCGTAGGCCTGCTGCGGAGCGCACATATGGACGTGGCCGTCGATTCCGGCAGCCGTCAGGATCATATGCTCGCCGGAAATGGCATCGGTCGAGGGCCCGGTAACAAGGTCGGGCGATACTCCTTCCATCACGTTCGGGTTGCCGGCTTTGCCGATACCGGCTATCTTTCCGTCCTTGATTCCGACATCGGCTTTGATCACACCTAATTTCGGATCAAGGATAGTGACATTCGTGATCACGAGGTCCAGACTCCCTGCATCGGATGTGCATTCATTGGCCAGCCCCATGCCGTCGCGCAGTGTCTTGCCTCCCCCATACACGGCTTCGTCGCCGTAAACGCGGAGGTCCTTCTCTATCTCTACATACAGATCGGTGTTTCCAAGTCGTATCTTATCGCCTACGGTCGGCCCGAAAAGCATGTTGTTTTCTTGTCTTGATATTGTCGCCATGGCTCTTACTTTTTAATTTCATTTTCGGTGAATTCGGCATCAGCCTCATCCTCGCTTACGGTCTTATATCCGTATTCATTAAGACGGCGCATTGCCTCCACGCGTTTCGGATAATACGTCGGAGTGTCCTCCAGTCCGGTGAAGCCGTTCACAAGGTCGTCGAAACCGATTACGCGACGCTTGCCGGCATAGGCCACAACCTCTACCTCTTTCTCCTCTCCGGGCTCGAAACGTATGGCCGTAGTGGCCGGTATGTTGAGATGGCAACCGAAAGCCTTGGCGCGGTCGAATTCAAGATAACGGTTCACTTCGAAGAAATGGAAATGAGAACCAACCTGAATGGGACGGTCGCCGGTGTTGCGCACTTTAATCTTGGCTGTGCGGCGGTATTGATTATATTCGATGGGTTCGGAGGCGAGTTCCACGCCTCCTACGGGCACGTATGATGCGGGTTTATAACCCGGTGTGTTCGGATATGCTATCGCAGGCTTGCCGGGGTATACTCCATCGGGCTCCGAATATGTGGCCTGCTGATTGGTGGTTGTTTGATTCATAGTATTATCCAATTGATTATTTTATAGGATGATGTATACTTATCAGGCGCGACCCGTCGGTGAAAACGGCCTCCACCTGCAGCAGAGTAATCATGTCGGCCACTCCGGGCATTACCTGATCTTTAGTAAGCACCTGGGTTGCATCATGCATCACTTCTTCCACTGTTTTTCCTTCTCTCGCTCCTTCGAGGGCAGCGCTCGTGATGTAAGCCACTGCCTCCGGATAGTTCAACTTAAGCCCTTTCTGGAGACGACGCTCAGCGATCATCCCCACGCACAAAAGGGTAAGCTTGTCTTGTTCTTTGGGTGTAAAATGCATAGTAAAATATATTAATGATGCTCTATAATCCGTAGGGGCACTTTTAGCTTGTTCATGGGCGTCAAACCTATATTATCCTCCCCGACAAACATGTACATACTTAAAACAATCCTTGTTAAAAAATGTTTTTATTCAAAAGTGATTAAATGAAGACCAGTCCGCGCATCATAAAGGTTCTTAAAATCGCGGGACCGTTAACGCTCTCGGCAGTGCTTGTATGGTGGCTCGTCCGTCGCGTCGATTTCCAAAGGGTCGGGGCCGTCATCCGGGATGACACTCATTTTATGTGGCTGATTGCAGTGATGGGGATCGTGACTCTGTCACACGTGATACGCGGCATCCGATGGGGCTATCAGCTTCGCGGCGCCGGCGTGGGCAACGTGCCGAAAATGGCGCTCTGCTGCTCGATATTCGGCGCCTATGCCATGAACCTTATTATCCCATATATGGGTGAGGCATGGCGAATAGTCTATATCGCCAAACGACAGAAAGCCCCGCTGTCCACAGTGCTCGGCACAGATATAGGCGACCGCATATCCGATGCCATCATCGTGATACTTCTCCTTATTCTCGCACTGGCGGTTGGTCACGACTATATCGAGGCTTTTCTCGACCACTATTCAGTCGGAAGGAAAATTCTGCATATTGTCACAAGTCCGGCCCTCTGGCTGTCGGTTGCCGGCGTAGCGGGCGCGGGCGCGTTGCTGCTGTATCTATTGCGCGACCGTCCCTTCGCCACGCGCTTTTTCCTTTCCGTTAAACGCACTTGGCATGGCTTCGCCATCCTCTTCACGATGAAAGGCCGCTGGCAATATCTCATACTTACGATAGGGATATGGACCTGCTATTATCTCGAGACCTACATCGGGTTCATCGCGTTCCCTTTCACAAGGCATCTTATGGAGCAACCCGGTATGGCGTGGGGATTACTGCCCGGATTGATCTCTTTCGTGTTCAGCTCGATGAGCATGCTCATTCCGAGCAACGGCGGACTCGGGCCATGGAACATCGCCGTGATTTTCGGGCTAACGCTCTTCGGCATATCCGCCGCAGACGCCACGGCTTTCTCCATCGTGCTCTGGAGCACGGTCTCGCTTACTCTTGTAATTCTCGGGCTTTTCACAGTCGGCTATGTCTCCTTCTCCCGGCGTCATAAACTTTAGAGTCTGCTACGCAGACTCTGTTATAAGTTTCGAATGTATCAAATGTATCATATGACTGAATTGCATTTGACGGACGCGGACGCAATTTATTGCGTCCCTACTGCATTGCATCTTGAACGGTTAACGGTTTTTTTCTCCCTGCCTCGTAGGATTCAGGAAATCATGAAAGCTGTTATTGCGCGTAATCACCTCGTCGCGGTCTTTGATATCGCGGCGAAGGCCCTCGATCTCTTGATGGTCGGTATTGAAATTTCCCGAAAAAAGATGACCTATCCCCAGCAACAGCAGTACCATCGCCAGCAACACCACCACAACCAATATGATTTTCAATGTCATCATCCCTTAATCGGTATTATCATATGGAATTATTAAGTAGCTAAGAATAATTAATGAACAAATAAAGCGAAGTTATTTTTGAGCCGATTTTGGTGCGGAATGAAGGAGAATATTAATATATTCGACTGAATGAC
>URNY01000156.1 GCA_900549375.1 uncultured Bacteroidales bacterium
CGGCACCACCCACACCCTTCATCATATCGCCGGCAGACAATGAGGTAACGGAGCTGGTCACTTGCTTCTTCTCCATCGTACCGTAACCGACCACAACCACCTGATCGAGAGTTTGGTCGTCGGACTGGAGCACAATCTCGTAATTCGTCTTTCCGGCGGCGATCTTCACGCTCTGACCCTTCATGCCGATATAGGTGATCTTAAGAGTCTGACCGGGATCCGCCTCGATTGCGAAGTTTCCGTCGATGTCTACAACGACAGCCTTCTTGGTGCCCTCGACCATTACGGTGGCGCCGATCATAGGCTCGCCCTCGCCGTCGAGCACTGTTCCGGTGATCTGCTCGGCCAATGCCGCTGCGCTTCCTGCTGCCATAAGGGCGCCTACACAGAACAGTCTTGTGTACTTATTTGATTTAATCTTGAGTGTCATTTCTGTGAGATGTTAAAATATTAGTTGGCTGTTCTGGTCACCTTTATATCGTCGATGAAACCGCGGTAATAGCCACTGCGGGTCTTGAAGCCGTCTATGATATATTGGGTTTCGCCGATTATGATCTTGGTTTCAGATGTGATATCCTTGAGTTTGACCGTGAAATTCTTCCACTGCCAGTTGATGTTCTTGTCGGTGTTGTCGATCGTAACAAGAGGCGCACTCAGGGTCATTTCCTCGTTCACACCGCCCTCGATACTGCCGGGGCCCTCGATGGCCACGGAAAGCGTGATCTTGTCAGTGGCGTTCTTGGCAAAGCGGAACGACACCTCTACATTCGCTTTCTTACCCTCGTCGATGCCGAGAGGCTCTTTGAGCATGAAGGCATTCTGGTTACCGCTCTTGCCGAACTTCAGATAGCCGGCGGCCGCATATACGGATGCCCCTTTGGCGTTAAAGTCAATATAACGCTTGTCGAACTCAGCTTTGATCCCGGCGTTCGCGTCGCTATATATGGGAAGAGTCTTGTTGTTCTCTCCGTTCACGGAACCGACCTGATCATTTCCGCCGGTCGCCCAGTCCATGCTGTCGGCGAAGTATGTGAATCCGAGAGGCTTGTTGTCGTAGGATACTCTTGTGCCCGACTGCGTCACGGTCACTTCCTCCACAAGGTCGCCGATACATACGCTGACATTGCCCGTACGCTCCTCTCCTGTGGTGTTCTCAAGAGCCGTTATCACGAACTCCCCTTCGCCGGCCTCACCCTCCGCAGGAGTGGCGCTAAGCCAGGAATATTCGGCCGCAATCGAAACCGTCCATTTGCTGTTGGTGTTGAGCTTGATATGGTTGGCACCGGTAGTGACGGGTTTTCCGTCGATGTCGAGTTCAACCTCTTTCTTATCAATTTCGAACACATATTCGAAACCGTGTTGCGTAACAGCGAACTGCTCTTTCTTGCCACCCATCACAATCTCGATGAATCCGAGACGGGATTTCGAGGAGACATTGGGTTCGGCTGTTATAAATAGATTGTGTCTTCCACGCGTACCGGATTCTTTGGAAATACTTATCCATTCATCTTTTTTGGTTACGTGCCAGTCGGAATTGGCGGCGAGGACTACCATTGCGGCATCGCCTGTAGAAGAATAACCGTCGGTCTCGAGTGTTACCTGTCGGTCTTCGGAATGTATGAAGTCCGGAAGCTTATCCTCGCTGCAGGAAGACACACCGAGGGCCGTCCCCGCAAGGGCAAGCGCCCATGCGGATATATTCTTAAATTTCATTATCGTTTTGATTTAATGGTGGTTAGTTACTGATTTTCTCGATCTTCAGATCGTCGAGGAACCAGCGGTATGTGCCGCTCGACGTCACTTTATCGCGCACGAACTCAAGTGGACCTATCACGACTTTGGCATCGGATGCGAGCCCGGAGATATCAACCGAAACTTCATACCATTTCCATTTCTCGGTGGGAGTCACCAGCGGCGCGCTGACCATGCCTCCTTCGATTGGCTCGCTTTCGGATTTGATTGTGCCCGATCCTATTACACCTACCACTATCTTAGAGCTTGTATCCTGGAAAGCGCATTTGAAACTTACTTTTACAGAAGAAGTCGCTCCGTCCTCGATACCGTTGCTTAGAGGTGCGATGGCTGTCAGAGTGTTGGTCTTGTTAAATTTAAGATAACCGTCCTGCGTATAGACTGTCTTGGCATTGGAGTTGAGATCCTCGTAGGCACCCTGAAATATGGGGAGAGGATTCACATCGCCTGTATATGCATAGGTATAGATGTTACGCTGTGTACCTGCATCGCCGAGTCCGATCGCGTCCGAACCTTCAACCGCCCATGCGAAGTCATCGTAGAAATACACATGTCCGGGCTCAAGGCCGTCGTCAAGATTCTTGTCCAAAGTCTGAACTACCGTCACTGTCTCTGTAAGATTATAGGAGACCACATTGAGTCTTCCGGTTCTCACGGCACCCGTCTCGTTGGGCTCCGCTACGATCTGAACCGTAACACGGCCCGATCCTTCTGTCTTGTCTACCGACAGCCAGTCGCTGTCGCTCGTGATTGTGAACCCCTTGTTGGAGGTCAGAGAGATTGTGGCCGGTGAACCGGTTTGCAGTTTTCCGTCCTGAATCACCTGCACAATAGATTTGTCTACATTCAGGCGGGGAAGCGCGTCTTTGGCGTTATCCTCGACTCCGCAAGAAGTAAACGACATGCAGGCGCAAAGAAGCATACCCGGCATGAGGTGTTTTGAAACTTTCATTCTGTAGGTTAAAATTTAGGATAAGTATTAGGCTTGTCCTCCGGACATGCCATTTAATTAATTTCAGTGATTTTTTGATAATTGGGGGTAAACGGGCTCGGATGATGTCAGTTTGTTGCAGTTTTGCCCGTGGGTAAATTCATTTTGTAGCGACGTCAGGGAGAAGATTATATACGTTGCATTATTTGTCTTGTTTTTAATACGCCACAAAATTACATATTGGAATTACCAAATGAAACTATTTTTAGTTAATAAGTATGAAATATAAGCCCTTGGAATCAACCGTTTGCACAATAAATGTTAATCACATTCGCACATATTGCCTATATCAGTGATTTTCATAGCATTATCATATAATTCAAATGCGTGCCGCCGGACGGCACGCATTTTGATATTCTTGTTTCGGTTCGGTTTTCGATTCGCAACTACGCAGCGTTTCAGACTTCGACTATCCGGAGGTCTACTCCGATTGCCTCGAGCGCGGATACGGCCTTGTCGGGGATATGAGAGTCGGTGATGAGAATATCAACATCATCGAAATCAGCGATTTTCACAAAACCGCGGCGTCCGAATTTACTGCTGTCTGCCAACACAACGGTTTTCTGTGCTGCATGCATCATCGCTTTGTTCAGGTCGGCTTCGCGTATGTCTGTGGTGGTGATTCCGAACGAAGGGTCAAAACCGTCAACTCCGAGGAATAGTTTGCTGCATGCCATATCTTCGAGAAAATCTTCAGCGGCGCGCCCCACTACCGAAAGACTACTCGGACGCAATGTGCCTCCAAGTTGCACGAGATCGATATTCTCCGAACTTCCAAGCGCTTCCGAAACTTTCAGCGAAGCCGAGATAACCGTAAGCCGATGTTTCGGCTCGATGTTGTGGGCAAAGGCAAGCACAGTTGTGCCTGATGCGATGATTATCGAGTCATCCCGCGTCACAAGCGATGCCGCATAATAACCTATAACGCTCTTTTCATGGCTCGCAAGTTTCGCTTTCTCGCTTATCGATCGGTTGTTCACATACGGATCGATAAGGATGGCGTTGCCATGGCTCCTGTATAACTTCTTGAGGGATTCGAGCTCGCTGAGATCCTTGCGGATCGTGACGGCTGAAACCTGAAGCAATGTTGAAAGCTCGCTTACTGATGCCGATTCCTGACGCAGAAGTGTCTGGATTATGAGATTATGTCTTTCTTCTTTTGTCATGATATTAGATTATTGTATTATGACGGAGCTCGATAACTTACTGTATAGAGTAATGCAAAGTTAATAAATTGCGACTCTTTTTCATAGATTAGAATAGTTAAAATTACTTAAATTTACACTTCGCGAAATCTCATAACTTTCGATTACGAAACAATATAGCGAAAGAAGGGATATTTGCGCAATATTACGGAAAAGAGAATGCGGCGGTCCATAAAAACTGGCCGCCGCACTGATATCGGTTAACGTGAATACATTTTTTGCCCCGTTCCTTATGGAATAGAGGCTTATGAAGTATGAATTGAGAGGTTATTACTCTACCGCGGGAACCGCCACCACTGTATCTGCTGCGGAATCTACCGTCTCAACCACTTCTTCAGCCACTTCGCCGTTCGATACCGATTTCAGCATTTCCTCTTCTGCGCCGGGGAGCTTGCTGCTTCCTATGCACAGACCTGCATCTTTCCCTTCATCAGGACAAATGACTACTACCAGTGTATTCCCCTTCTTGTACATTGCCGAGGGTATGCTGTTGGTCTCTCCGCTTTTCACGAGCTTGAAACCGGCGCTCTTCAATGCGCTTTCCAGCTCTTTCCTACCCTCTTTTCCCCAGTCTGTCTCGCAGATGAGATTCAGGTTCACCATAGCCAACTTCGATTCGGGATTCCAGGAATAAGATGAAGAATAGGTGCTGTAGTCGTAGTTATAATTTGCCATCGTTTCCGTGAAATATCCTTCGGCGGAAATCTTATAGCGGAAACCGCTCTTGTCAAGGCTCTCCAGGTCCGAATGGGATGTATATGTGAAACGGCTTGCCTCTTTATCTTTCATAACCTGAGCGGGTGCCTGGCATAAAACAACATCGCCGACCTTCCCATCGCCGATCATTGCGACAAGTGTCTTCGCGACAGCCGCCGTGTTGAAATAATCCGTTCTTATGGAATAACATGCCGAATAATTAAGCCTCAGATCATAGAATTCATCTTTTGTCTTGGCTTTGAAATCATCGTCGAGTACGGAAATCGTATTACCATCTTTGGCAAAATATCCGAAGCGGCCAGCGGCAATTACAATCTCATAGTCGAGTGTCTTGACAGTCTCCCCTTTGGAATCGAGAAGAAGAACCTCTTTTTCATCCCCTTTCTTGCGTGCAAAGAATGTGTCGTCGTCGTTAAATGCCATATTTTCATATTTGGGACGTATTATCACCTCTCCATTGAAATCGGCAACACCATATTCATCCTCCTCGTTTCTATATATGATGTATTTATCGTTATAATCCGAAACCTCATTGATTTTGGATGGCATCTTCGTCACTTCACCTTTCTTGTCGAAAAATACGATGCGGTCCTCATTCTTGGCCACAAGATAGCCTCCGGAGTATAAGAATGATTCGAGTGAATAGCCCTCTTTAATCTTAAAGACAGTCTTACCCTTCTTATCGATCACCTCATATTTCATTGTCGTGTCGGTGGAATCCTTAACCTGACGGCCAACAACGGCCAGTCCCTCACTGAATTGGGAAGCGGTGTCGAAATCTGCGTTGATCGCGACTTTGCCCGATGTGTTGTAATATCCATGCTTGCCTTCGTCGGTAGTGAATTCAAGAAGACCTTCCTGGAATGAAAGGGCACATTCCACTACTTCGACTCCTTTCACCGGCTCGAGTTCAAATTTCTTCTCGCCTGAAGTATTCACAACCGTGATACGCGATTTGGGATAAACCACCGGTACGAGGCCATCCTCCACAAAACCTACAGACACGAGTTCCTCCAGACCTTTCACAGCCTCCGGCTTTTTCGAATCAGCCTTGTAGAGCGTATAGCCTTTCCCCTCCTCTACTGAAAAATATCCGTTATAGGCCACG